>JABBNY010000021.1 GCA_019352095.1 Acidobacteriota bacterium | reverse complement strand
TTCCGATCTATTGTCGGGCTCACTCGCTACCGAATTAGACCAGCAGATGCCCTTCGCCGAACAGCGCCTCTGGCATTGGGTAAACGCCTTTGACGCCGCGTGCAATCGCTTCCGCTCCGACTCCGAGATTTCGCGACTCAACAGCCACCATGATGGACCCGTCGTGGTGAGTGACACCCTTGCGCTTGCGCTCGAAGCGGCCCTCGATGCAGCGCAGCGCACTGGCGGCCTCTGCGACCCAACGGTGCTCCCCTCTCTCTTGGCGCTTGGCTACGACCGCGACTACGACGAACTCGCCACCGCGACAGACGTCGTGCTCGCGCCCACTACACCTGCGCCGGGTGTGGGCGCGATCACTTTCAACCGTCAGCACTCCACCGTCGAGCTGCAGCCGGGGTGTCAATTGGACCTGGGGGCCAGCGCCAAGGCGCTCGTCGTCGACCTGGTCGCCAACGACCTCGCCCCCTACGGCGGGATCGTGGTGGA
This sequence comes from Acidobacteriota bacterium, assembly GCA_019352095.1. Taxonomy (GTDB): domain Bacteria; phylum Actinomycetota; class Acidimicrobiia; order Acidimicrobiales; family RAAP-2; genus RAAP-2. Next base: position 21,030 of record JABBNY010000021.1, on the reverse strand, counting down.
ACTTGGCGGCGACGTGGCGGTACGCGGGCGAGGTCCGAGCGGCCCGTGGGTGATCGGGGTGTCCGACACCCTCACGATCACGGGCGACGAACCTCGCATCAGTTTCACCAATGGCGGCATCGCCACGTCCTCGGCGACCACGCGCACGTGGCGCGCCGGCGAAAAGACCGTGAACCACATCATCGACCCGCGCACCGGACACTTCGCGAGCGGGCCTATCGCGACGGCCACGGTGAGTGCGTCGAGTTGCGTCATCGCCAACGCCTTCGCCACTGCGGCGCTCTTGTGGGGGGACGATGCGGGCTACCACATAGCCCAAGCGGGCTGGTCTGGCCGTCTGGTCCATCGAGACGGTAGCGTCGAGTTTGTTGGCGGATGGCCTACAGAAGAGAGGGTAGCTCCATGATTGCCCTTACCACGCCGTATCTCTGGTACACCACCCGGGCCACGGGAATGGTGACCCTGATCCTTTTCACAATGGTCGTCTCGCTCGGCACCCTCGTCGCCAACCGGATCGGCGGCACTATCGTCGGTCGCTTTGAGATCAACGAACTGCACCGATCTCTCACCATGGTCGCGATGACCTTCCTCGCGATACACATCCTCACGACCGTGCTCGACAGCTTCGTCCCCACGGGTCTGATCTCAGTAGTGATCCCCATGACCTCGCAGTACAAGAGAGTCGCCGTAGGAATTGGGGCCATCTCCTTCGATCTGATACTCGCGGTGTGGACCTCGAGTCTGCTCAAGCTTCGAATCCCTAATACGACCTGGCGGTCCATCCACTGGTTGAGCTGGCTTGGCTTCACCACCGCGCTCGTGCACGGTGTCATGACCGGCACCGACAGTCGAAAGGGCATCGGCCTCATTGTCGTTGTGGCGTGCGCGCTCACCGTCCTTATCGCGGCACTCTGGCGATTCTTTGGTCGCCCGACCCGTGCGGCTGGTCGAACGGCGCTCTCCCCTCTCGCGGTCACCACGGGCCCCCAGGCCACGTCGGGCGCCCCGCGCCCCGCGCCCCCCTCGAGACCCGCCACGCGCTCGGCCCGACCACTCGCGCAGACCCGACCTGCGCCCGCACCCCCAGCACCACGAACCCCTGGTGGTCCTCGAACACCCGGCGTCGAACAACGACCCTTTCCCACGAGTCCACTCCCCAAGTCAAAGAAGCGTCGTCCGTGATCGCACCGAGCTCACTGCCACGCCTGTTGCACGCTGCGAGCGAGCGACCGCTCACACTGAGCCAACACGAGAGCGCTTTTGGATCTGCGACCATTACGACCTCGCTGCTCGAAGAGCTCGAAGCCTCTGGTCTCACCGGCCGCGGCGGTGCGGGCTTTCCAACGGCACAAAAGGTCAGGCTCATTCGAGAGCAACGTGGCCACAGCAAGTTCATGGTCGTCAACGCCATGGAGGGTGAGCCCGCGGCACACAAGGACCAGGCCCTTTTGAGCGCGAACCCTCACCTCGTGCTCGACGGCGCGGAGTTTCTGGCCTCGATGATCGGGGCTAACAACATTGCCATCTGCGTCGCACGCGATAACCCCACGGTGGTCAATCACCTCGAGCGGGCGCTGCACGAGCGCTCACGACGAAGCTTGCGCGGCCCACGACTCGAACTGCATACGCCACCGTGGCGCTACGTGGCGGGCGAGGAGTCGGCGCTGATCCACTGGCTTGACGACAATGAATCACTCCCCCAGTACCGACCTCGCCGTCCCCATATCTTGCGCATCGGCCACAGCCCCGCGCTCGTCGACAACGCCGAGACCTGTGCCAACGTGGGACTCATTGGTCGCTACGGCGCCGCCTGGTATCGCACGCTCGGCACACTCGAGAACCCCGGCAGCACGCTCGTCTCGGTCACGGGTGCGGTGGAGCGCCCCACGGTCATTGAGATTGAACTCGGCACCACCTTGCGCTCGATCCTGCATTCGGCCGCCGCCGACCCCGACCCGTCAGCGGTGCTGCTCGGTGGGTACGGAGGAACGTGGCTGCACGCGCGACACCTCGACACCCCCTACAACAACGCGGCGCTGAAGAATCTTGGGGTGTCCACGGGCGCCGGGGTCATCGTCGTGATACCCAAGAGTGCCTGCGGCGTGCTCGAGACCCAGCGCGTGGTTCGTTGGATGGCCAACGAGAGCGCGCGCCAGTGCGGTCCGTGCGCCTTCGGTCTGCCCTCGCTCGCCGAGGATCTCACCCACATAGCGCACGCGAGTCGAGACGCCGAACTCGCCTACCATCGCCTCATCGAGCGCTGCGGCGTGATCGAAGGTCGTGGCGCCTGTCGACACCCCGACGGCGTGATCCGATTCATTCGCTCGGCCCTCGAGGTCTTCGACGTGGACTTTGACACCCACATGCACGGTGCGGCGTGTGCCGGTTCACGCGCCACACGGCACTACGCCAACGTGCCATCGCTCGAACGTGAGGATGAACTCATATGGGAATGAGACGCCGTTCAGGTACCTTCGTGCTCCAGGTGAACCCGATCCTCTGTGACGGCTTCGGGCACTGTGCCGAACTCGCTCCTGAACTCGTGAAGACCGACGAGTGGGGCTACCCGATCATCGTCAACGAACCGGTACCGTTGGCCAACGTCGCCGCCTATGAGTCCGCGCGTTACGCCGAACGCGGCTGTCCTCGCCAGGCGCTGCACATCCAACGTTTCAGCGAGAAGAAGCCTCACTGACGACGCCGGTCGCTCAGCGGTTGCCTTCCGCGTGGCGCTGGGTGCGAGCGACGATGATCCGCGACGTCACGAGCAGGATCAGCACCATCACGAGCAGGATCAACGCTGCGTCGTAAGAGACGTAGTGCGCCTCGTTGGTTGGCTGGTTGTAATCCGTCCACACGTAATAGGTGAGATAACCAATGGGTTGGTGGATCAGTGAGGTCGACGGCAGGTTGTTGGTGATCCCTGCGGTGTAGAGCAACGGTGCGGTCTCGCCGCCCGCAATCGACAGCGCTATCAGTACGCCGGTCACGATACCCGGCAACGCCGACTTGAGCACGATGCGACGAAGCATGTACCCCGGCGACATACCCAGCGCCTCGGCGCCCTCGCGATAATTGGTCGGGACCTGACGAATGGCCGACTCGGTCGCCTTGGCAATGTAGGGCACGACCATCAGCGACAAGATCAGCAGCGCGGGCAACAGGGAGAATCCCCAGTGCAGCCCTACGCACAACGCGATGTAGCCAACGTAACCGAGCACGATCGAGGGGAAACCCGAGAGGACCTCGGTGGCGGTGCGAAGCACGGCGCCGCTCGCCTTGCCGTTACGCCGCGGACGCGCAAGTTCCGCAAAGTGGATGCCCGCCAGTATGCCAATGGTGCCCGCGATGATGAGCACACCCAACATGATCACCAGCGTGCCCAGAATCGCATTTTCGAGACCGCCACTCGTGCCCTGGGACACGGTCGTCAGGACATTCCAGTGCCAGTGGGGCACCGCGCGCACGACGACTTCGATCACGAGCCACATCGCGGGTCCGACGACGAAGACCAACGACGCCATCGCCGCGAAGCGAAACAGCGTCTCGCGCACGCGTCGCGCACGCGTGCGTTGCATGGAGGGGCTGATGATGCTCATGAATCTCTCCCGACTGGTGCAGACAGACGCGACGTTCGATTGACGATGACGCGCGCGGCGACGTTCACGAGCACCGAGATGACCGCGAGGATGAGACCCGCTTCAGCGAGTGTGGACACCGCGAAGCCCGTACCGTCGGTGGCGGCCGAGTCCAGTTGACTGACGATGGTCGCCGCGACCGTGGTCATGGTGCCATAGATGTTGGGTGAGACGTGACCGAGCACCGAGCCCGAGACCATCGCGACCGCGATCGTCTCGCCGAGCGCGCGGCCGAGACCGAGGACCGTCGCGCCGATGATGCCCGAACGAACCCACGGGATGGTCACCCAACGAGCCACTTCTGCGTCGGTGAGACCCAGCGCCTCGCCGCCCTCTTTGGGCAGTGGCGGCACCTGCATGAACAGGTCACGCGTGGTCGAGGCGATGATGGGCACGATCATCAGACCGAGAACCAGGCCCGAAGTCAAGAGGCCCTCACCATACCCGGTGGGACCTCGGAAGTAACTGAGGATTGGCACGTTGGGCACGTGGTTCGCAACCAGGGGGTAGACGTGCTGGGCGAGCAACGGACCGAGGGTGAGCACGCCCCAGAGGCCGATGACGACACTGGGGATGCCCGCGAGGATCTCGACGAAGAAGCCGAGCGGTTTGGAGATCCACCCGGGTAGACGTTCGGTGAGGGCGAACGCCGTGCCGATCGAAATGGGCAGTGCGATCAGCACCGCGATGATTGAAGTCTGTAGGGTGCCCGCGATGAGCGGCCACGCGCCATACGACGACCCGGGCGGATGCGCGACGCCGTTGGTGTGCACGACTGCGCCGTAGGTGCTGCCGGGTTGCCACGCCGACGAGGTGAGAAAACCGAAACCGTTGACCTTGACCGCGGGCCACGCCTTCAAGACGAGCACGCTCAGCACGAAGGCGAGACCGGCCAGGGGGATGATCGCCGCGGTTCGGGCGCTCCAGCGCCACACGTGCTCTTCGTTACTACGCATCAACGCACCTATCCGGCGGACCACGGAGGTCCGCCGGATAGGGCCAATGGCGGTGATTGATTCAGCGTCGCCGCCTACTACTGACATCGTTATTTAATTTTTTGGATCTGCTTCAGTGACTTGTCCACGACCTTCAGGGGGAGGGCCACGAAGTTCACCTGGCTCAAGTACTGAGAGCTGTTGCCGAGCTTGGGGCTGATAGACCACTCGAGCAGGGAGCGAACGGCCTGGGCGGTCTGCGAGTTGGCCTGCTGCTGGTTCACGATGGCGTATTCGTAGTTCACGATTGGGTAGCCGTTGTTGACGCGACCGTTGATCATCGAGATCGTCTCATTGGCCGGCGTCTGGTTCTGGTACACGGTCGCCTCTTTCAATGCAGCCGCTGGCGAGGGCATGACGAACTGTCCTTTGCCGTTCTTCAGCTTCGCGTAGGTGAGGCCGTCACCCAAGACCTGGGCCTGGTAACTGACGCCGACGTAGGCAATGCAGCCCTTGGTCGCCGCGCAACCCGAGACCATGCCGCCGTTGCCGTTCTCACCCAAGGCGTTCGGGATCGAGGGGAACGCGACGGTCGTGCCGTAGCTCACCGAATTGGCCCACGAGGGGTCCTGTCGTGAAAGGTACTGCGTGAAGATGAACGTGTCACCACTGCCGTCGGAACGGTGCAAGGCAACAATGGGCAGGTTGGGCAACGTGATACCGGGGTTCATCGCCGCAATCGCCGAGTCATTCCAGTTCGTGATCTTGCCCTGGTAGATCTGCGAGAGCACCAATCCGCTCAGGTTGAGGTGGGCGGTGACGCCCGGGATGTTGTACGCGATGATCTGGTACGAGATAGCCAACGGAATATTCATCAGTGTCGGGGTCGTTGCGAGCACCGAGCTCGACAAGTAGGCGTCCGAGGAGCCGATGTTCACGGTGCCGCTCGCGGCGTCGGCAATACCCGTACCCGAGCCGGTTCCACCAGTGGTGATGTTCACCTTGGAATACTTCGCCTGGTAGGCGGGTGCCCAGATGTTCCAGAGGGGGTACAGCAGCGTGCTACCGGTCTCGGTGAGGTTGGCCGCCGGTGGTGTCTCCACCTTGACCACACCAATGGGTGCTGGCTTTTTGTGCTTCTTTGGCTTCGTGGCAGACGCCGTAGTTGCGAACGCTCCCACGAGAGTCACTCCTGCGAGCATGAGAGCCATCGAAGATACGAGGTACCCGCGCGACTTTGAGTTTCTTATCATTCTTGTCTCCTTGATGTTCATGGGACCAACGTAGGGTCGCGAAGTAACCCGGACTCGAACTCAAAGTGAAGTGAAGATGATTTCTGAACCATCACTCTGTGTACCCATTCGGTCGTCGTGTCACGAACGCGCAACGCGACGCACACCCATTGACGAGTGCGGCGCAACAGGAAAACCGGACACCCGACAGTTCGGTCGTCACGCAACGTAGCGACGCGTGCGACACGTCGCACTATGAAAAATGGGAAAGCGGGTGGCGCTGGAAAAACGAATGACGATGTAACGACGACACGACGACTGGCGTGTCGTCAGCCCATCAGACCGTTGACGTATCGGTCGGTTGACGCCTCGCGGGGACGTTCGAAGATCTGCGCGGTGTCGCCGTGCTCGACGAGACGGCCTTCGTAAAAGAACATGGTCTTATCCGACACGCGTCGGGCCTGACCGAGGTTGTGGGTCACCACGATGATGGTGAGCGCTGGTGTCATTGCGCGCATCAAGAGCTCGACCGACTCAGTCGAGAGGGGGTCGAGTGCCGAGGTCGGCTCGTCAAGCAGGAGGACCTCCGGTCCTACTGCCAATGCGCGGGCGAGACACAGCAATTGTTGTTGACCACCCGAGAGCCGAAATGGCGAGTCGCCGAGTCGATCCTTCACCGCGTCCCAGAGTCCGACCTCACGAAGACGGGTCTCAGCCACGACATCGAGCTGCTTGCCCTTGGCGATGCGGTGCGCTCGCACCCCGGCGACCACATTGTCGCGGATGGACATTGGAAACGGATTGGGTCGCTGAAAGAGCATGCCGACGCGACGACGCAACGTCAACAGGTCCTGGTTCGAAGACCAGATGCTCTCGCCGTCGAGCCTCACGTCACCCTCGTGCTTGAACGAAGGGACCTTGTCATTCATTCGATTAATCGTTCGAAGGAAGGTCGATTTTCCCGAACCGGTCGGACCGATGAGGGCGGTGATCGTGCCACGAGTGAATTCCATGTTCACGCCCGTCAGAATCGACTTCGCACCGAAATTCAAGTTGAGGCCCTCGGTGGAGATGACGTTAGGTGGTCGATTCGCATCGGGGTCGAGTCGTGAGAGTTCACTGTCGATCAAGCGCGCGGCAACTTCTGAGCTCGTGATCTCATCCATGCAGTCTTTTCCTTTGCTTGACACAACTGAGGCCGAGTGTAAGTGTCCGAGATGAATTTCCTGAAAACAAAAGGTGAATTGACAGTGATTTCTCGCCTCCTCGCCCAGGCGAGTCACGACCAGCGCTGACGAGACGTGGTGGTCGGCGCGGTCACGGGTGCGATCCCAACATCGCCTGGTGAGAGTATGAATGGATCGATCGCTTGCCCGTTCTGCTGACTGTGACCTCGTGCAATCACGACGCTGGCACCCGACGTTCGAGTCGTCGCTGCATCGCGCCATAGAAAAAAGCTTCAACGAACTGCGCATGTGGATTCCGTGGGCTCAGGTCTTGCCCACCCGAGACGAATTGACGCTGGTCCTCGAGCACGGTGCCAACGACTTCGACGCCGATTCACGCTGGGAATACTCACTGTTTCGACCCGGCTCGCATGACATCGTTGGCGGCGCGGGCGTGCACCGCACCGATGTGCCCGGGCGTTACAGCATCGGCTACTGGGTTCGCACGAGCTGTACCGGCGAGAGACTCGCGACCGCCGCCGCTCGAACACTCAGCGCCGCCGTCTTTCACCACCTCGACGACGCCGAGCAGGTCACGATAGCAATGGACCGTGCGAACCTCGCCAGTCCCGCGATTCCGCCAAAGCTTAGTTACGCGCTGGCGGGTCTCGAGGACCGCGACATCATCACCGAAGGCCACACGGGTCAGGAATTGGTGTGGTCCCTTGATCGTCCTCTTGTCCTAACTGCCTCGACGGGTACCGTTCTCTCCCAGCGTGCCCGAAAGCGAAGCTTCGCCGCATAATGAATAAGGCGTCACGCCACTGAAGATTCCTGGTCGTGCGCTCGATTACAAGAGACGTACCCACCCCGGGCGCGATGGGGTTTCTTTTGTCGTCGGTCAAAACCTAGTAGTGTCATACGAGCCATGGGATCATTAATTAAGAAGCGCCGTAAGCGCATGCGCAAGAAGAAGCACAAGAAGATGTTGAAGCGAACCCGCTTCCAGCGTCGCGCCGCCGGTAAATAGCTCTCCTGCACGCCTATCCGGGCGTGGTAGTTGTTTGGCGAAACCGCACAGTGCCCTCGGGACCTGTCACGTCCCACTCACGCGTGTCACTCGAAAGATGACCTTCGAGGAACATGGTCGAACCCGAACCAGCCAGGACGACCTCTGGCCCGTAATTCGCCCGTAACCAGGACAAGGTCGTCGCCAGGCGGGGTTGGGCGAGCGCGGCTGCGCGCTCGAGATGGTTGCGCCCATCAGGTCGGTGACCTTCGGCCACCAGCTCGTCATAGGCCTCGTAGCAGCGTCGGGTGTCAACGCCGAACTCGGGCATCATGAGGGTGACCTCTCGCGCGACGAAATCAAGCGGTGTCAACCGTTCACCGACCCCTTCAACCAACGCTCGACCTCCCGACTGACAAAACGGCACGTCACCACCGAGTTCTAACGCCCTCGTCGCGCTCACGCCTCCCGCCCAGCGCAGTATCGCCCCGGCGTCGGCGCTGCCGCCGCCGAGACCCCCACCCGACGGGATCCTCTTGATCAGGGTCACCCCGGCGGTGCGATTGACGAGCTTGAGTGCTCGAACCACGAGATTCGTGTCATCACGGGGCACCTCCCCACTCGAACCTTCGAGGTGCAGGTAGTCCCCCTCGGGGTCGATAGTGAGCAGGTCAACCAGGTCAAGCGTGACCATCTCACTGCGCAGTTCGTGATATCCGTCGTCACGACGCCCGGTGATCTCAAGGAACCACGTCAGTTTTGCCGGGGCGAAGAGCTCGATCACCGTGATGACGCTAATCGGGCGAACTCCTCGATAGTCAATTCCTCCGGTCGGCGCGTTCCGGCAACCTCGGCGCGCTCAAAGACGCCTTCGGAAGCCCAGCCGGCGAGAGAGCGCCGAAGCATCTTGCGTCGCTGGGCGAACGAAGTCCTGATCACCTCGAAAAGTGCGGCTTCACTGACGAGTGAGGTGGGCACTCGCACGCTCGAACGTCGAACGATCGACACCAACGCCGAATCGACGTTGGGCTTGGGCACAAAGACATTGGGGCCGACCTTGCCCACGACGTGCGCATCAGCGAAATACTGCACCCGCAGCGACGCCGCACCGTACGCCTCGTCGCCCGCCTGGGCCGCGAAGCGTTCGCCGACTTCTTTTTGGACCATCACGAGCATGCGCGTTATGAGGGGTTGGGCCTCGAGCAGGTGCAGCACGAGTGGCGTCGCCACGTTGTAGGGAAGGTTCGCCACCACGACCGCGTCGCGTCCGCCGAGGATCTCACCGTAATCTGCCTCGAGTGCGTTCGCGTGATGCACCGGAACCCCATGTGGCGAGACGACACTGCGAAGCGGCGCGAGCAGGTACTTGTCAATCTCCATCGCGTGCACCTCCGCGCCGGTCTCGACGAGTGCCAGGGTCAATGAACCGAGTCCGGCGCCAATTTCCAGCACGAGGTCCCCGGGGCCGACCTGGGCGAGACGCGCAATACGCCGCACCGTATTGGCGTCAACGACGAAATTCTGGCCAAGCGCCCTCGAGGGCTTCAGTCCGTGCTCTTCGAGAAGTGCGATGAGTTCGCTTCGAGTGTGGGTCACCAGGAGACTCTGACGTCGATGACGCCCTTGGCGAGCGGCTCCAATCTCGCGAAATCTGTCTCTGAGAGGTCGATCACCCGATCGCCTCGCGCGGCCTCGTGGTCGGTGACCACACAGGTGACAGAGCGACCCGTCGCCAGGTCGATCACCCTCACATGGATGCCCATGGGTAGGAACCAGGTGGCGCACCGGCCCGGTATGTAGGAGTACCAGGTCGCCACACCCACCCGGTAATCACGCGAGACGGAGCGATGGACCGTCGTGGTGGTCGGTGGGGTCGTGGTGGTCGTGGGTGGCTCGGTCGTTGTGGGCGACGTTGTTTCTCCCGGATAGGTCGTGGAGGTAGTAGGTGGCACGATCGTAGTCGTGGGAGACGGGCTCGAGGGGTGGGCGCGAATGATCGTCACCGTCGCCACGACGGTGCCATTCCAGGCCACGAGCGTGCCCGGCGCGGGAGATTGGCGAACGATCTTGGTCCAGGTGTTAGAGGCGCTCCCTGGGCCCCGGGTCTTTATTCGAAGATGATCGGCGGCGAGCACCGCGTCGGCGCGAGCTCGTGAGAGACCGAGAAGGCTGGGAACGCGCTCTCTGGGGTGCTGGGCGCCGAGCGCGGTCGTGACCGCCACTGAGGCGTGCCAGGCCACGAGCGTGCCCGGCGCGGGAGATTGGTGCACAACCCGTCCCCACTTGCCCGTGGCGCTACCGGGACCTCTCGGGACGAAATACAGCTCCGCGGCCTTCATCGCCGCCACGACCCTCGACGGTGTGAGTCCCACCAGATTGGGAACCCTTCGAGGCGGGTGCACCGCTACGAGCGTCGTTGTCAAGATGACCGTCGATCGCCACGGCACGAGCGTGCCGGCCGCGGGTATCTCACTGGTCACCGACACCCATGTACCGTTGGCGCTGCCGGGTCCCTTGGTGCGAAAGAAAAGTTGGTCGGCTCGCATCACTGCGAAGACCTGAGCCTTGGTGAGTCCGACGACGTTGGGCATGGGTTCGGGCGCGTGCGTGCCCGACGCACCGGCCTCGGGCGTGGTCAGCACCATTGAACTCATCAGTACGACGAGTGTGGCGATGAGCGAAAACGGGCGGTGAAACGTCCGCTGCATTGATGTCCTCAGTTCTCCACCCTCCGCGGGGACAACGGAAAGTTCCCACTTCCCGCCAATCAACGCTAGGCAAGGGGGGCGCTAAAGGCAACTCAAATGCCATAAAATATTTAAATTACTTGATGAAGTTATATTTATCGAACTTCAAGTTTGAAGAGACGTGCGGTATTTCTCGATGTCGCGCTTCGAAGTACCTCAACGTCCTCCCCCCTCAACTCGGCGACGAATTCACCCACAACGCTCACAAGTGCGGGTTCATTCGCTCGTCCACGAAACGGCACTGGTGCCAAGAACGGACTGTCCGTCTCGACATGGAGACGATCGAGCGGCACCATCTTCGCGGCGTCGCGCAACGATGACGCGTTCTTGAAGGTGACGACACCCGACAAGGAGATGTCGCACCCGAGTGCGAGGCAACCTTCGACGTCGTCTGGCGTCCCGGTAAAACAATGCACGACCGTGCGAGGAGGAACGCCCTCGCTCCCCAGAATCTCAAAAAGGTCGTCGAAAGCGTCACGTGCGTGGATAACGAGGGCCAGATCCAGCTCGTGAGCGAGTTGAATCTGGGTGGCGAACGCCTGGCGCTGTGCCACGCGCGGCGAGTGTTCGTAGAAGTAGTCGAGGCCGCACTCGCCAATTCCCACGAGTCGCGCGTGACCGGTTCTGGCCATCTGCAGCACTGGAGCGATGTCATCGAGGGCATCGTGGGGGTGTAGGCCCACCGTGGCGTAGATGTCGACCCCGTTCGACAACTCGCTCACCGCGAGAGCCTCTTTCGAGGACTCGGCGTCAGTGCCAATGACGACGAGCCGGTCAACGTTGGCTTCGAGCGCGCGTGCCAGGGTGGCGTGCACGTCGGCGAGCACCTCGTCGTCCCCGCTCAGGTAGCGGTCCTGGAGGTGGCAGTGTGCGTCGGTCCAGCTGCTCATGCGTCGGTCCAGCTGCTCATGCGTCAGTCTTGATGCGCGGAAAGAGTGGCTCGCCCTTCTGCACCTGGCGCCCGCCAGGATAGAGGCCCCACTGCGCGGAGGCGGAGAACCGCTCGTCGGTGGGTCGGCCACTCAGTCCAATGCGGCGCCAGATCTCCTCGCACACGCCCGGCATAGCCGGCGTGGCGAGAATCGCCACGAGACGAATAGCCTCCAGCGCGTCGCCCATGACTGCGTCGAGCTCGGGGCCCGGCTCCATCTTCCACGGCGCACTCTTCTCGAGATACGCGTTGGTCGCGCCGATCAGGCCCCAGGTCGCTTCGAGGGCGTGGTGGGGCGCAAAGCGCTCCCAGGCTTGTGCGCTGTCCTCGATCGCCACGAGGGCGTCTGTGCGCAGTGGCGACGACGCACTGGGTGCGGGCCCCACACCGGCGCACTTCGAATTCACCACGGTGGTGACGCGGGCCACCAAGTTGCCGAGATTGTTGGCGAGATCGGTGTTGTAACGAGCGGTGATGCCCTCATGGGAGAAATCGCCATCGTTGCCGAGCACAGTCTCGCGCAGCAAGTAGTAGCGAATCGGGTCGACGCCGAATTCGTTGGTGAGAACGACCGGCGCGATATCGGTCAGTCGCACGCCACCCTCGGCCGCCATGGTCTTTGAGAGCTTCTGGCCACCAACGAGGAGCCAGCCGTGCACCTGGACGTGCGAAACCGGTTCGAGCCCGGCCGCCATGCACATCGCTGGCCACCACACGCAGTGGAAGCGGATGATCTCCTTGCCGATCAGGTGGTGTGACGCGGGCCACCATTCGGCGACCTCGTCGTCCTCTCGACCGTAGCCAATCGCGGTGAGGTAATTGATGAGCGCGTCATACCACACGTAAAAGACGTGCTTCTCGTCCCAGGGCACAGGTACACCCCAGTCAATCGAGGTCCGCGTGATCGAGATGTCACGCAGTCCCCCCTTGATGAACGAGAGTGCCTCGTTACGCTTGGTCTCGGGAGTGACGAAGCCGGGATGAGCGTCGTAGAACTCGATCAGCCGGTCCTCGAAGGCGCTCAGCTTGAAGAACCAGTTCTCCTCTTGCATCTCGGTGAGCGCACGACCGTGGATGGGACACTTGCCGTCGATGCTGGACTCGGTTGTGTAGTAGTCCTCGCAACTCACGCAGTACAGACCCTGGTAGACGTCTTTGTAGATGTAGCCGTTGTCGTAGATGGCGGTGAGGAACTTCTGCACGCTCTGGTAGTGACGAGCTTCGGTGGTTCGAATGAAGTCGTCGTAACTTATGCCCAGTGCGTCCCAGGCCTCACGAAAGCGCGCTGAGGTGCGGTCGGTCCACTCCTGGGGCGTCACCCCGTTCTTCTCGGCGGCGTCTGCGACCTTTTGGCCATGTTCGTCAGTTCCGGTCAGGAACTTCGTGTCGTCGCCCACCAAACGGTGCCACCGTGCCAGGGCATCGGCGTTGACCGTCGTGTAGGCGTGGCCCACGTGTGGCGCGTCATTGACGTAGTAGATGGGAGTGGTTATGTAGAAGCGACCCATCTATCAAGGGTACTGAACTTACGGTGCGTCTCCCGCGCGTAGCTCAAGGGCCATCCGATAGGCGTCACGGTGCGCCACGCCCAGTGCATCTGCCACCGACGCCACGGCGTCACGCACGCTCACACCGCCCTCGAGTTGCTCTCGAAGTGCCGATCGGACCATCGCCGCGTCGCTCGGGGCCGGGGGCACGGCGCCCTCGAGGACGACGACCACCTCTCCTATGACCTCGCGCGCGCCAAAGACGGCCAACACCTCCTCGAGGGTGCCTCGCACCACCTCCTCGTGGATCTTCGTGATCTCGCGCGCCACCGCGACGCGACGGTGCGAGAAGAGTTGCGCCAACTCCCCCAGTGTCGTGACGAGGCGCTGGGGCGATTCATAAAAGATGATCGTGCGCTCCTCGCGCGCCCACTGGTCAAAGAGCGTGGCGCGCTCACCGCGCTTTCGAGGTACGAACCCCTCCATACAGAACCGCTCCGTGTCCAGGCCGCTGATCGTGAGTGCCGCGATGACGGCCGATGGTCCCGGGGCCGTCGAGACCGAGAGTCCAGCCTCGGCGACCGCCGCCACCACGCGACTCCCCGGGTCGCTGATGCCGGGCGTGCCGGCATCACTGATGAGAACGACGATCTGGCCACCACCCACGCGCTCGACCACCTCAGTGCACAAGGATGCTTCATTGTGCTCGTGCAGCGACTGAAGACGCCCGCGCACCGCGATGTCAAAAGCGCTGAAGAGCGTTCTTGAGTGGCGAGTGTCCTCGCAGTAGACCACGTCGGCAACGCGCAGGAATTCGATCGCACGACGTGAGATGTCACCGAGGTTGCCCAGGGGCGTCGCGACCACCACTAGTTGACCGATCGCCCTGGTGTTTTGAGTTGCGACCACCACTGTCCTCTCGTTTGGCCCGAGAGCCGCTCTACCTACTAACATTGTCACCTATGTCAAAACGGACTGTGAAGCGCAAGCTACGCGCAAAGAAAAAGGCCAACCACGGCAAGAAGCCGAACTGCGGTCGCGGCTAAGTCGCTACCGCTTACAGCACACCGTCCCACTTACAATCTCGTAGCGTTAAAAGCTCCTCGAGTACCGTCGGCGTGTCGCTGATGATGCCGTCCACGCCCACGTCGAGCAGTCGACCCATCTCGTCGAACTCGTTGATCGTCCATACGTGCACCGCCACGCCCGCTCGGTGCGCGGTCTCGACGAACTGCTCAGTGACGACCGTGAGTTCGCCGTATGTGGCGGGTACCTGGAACGCGCACACCGCAGGCACCACGGGCGTCGAACCCTCGAGCATCGAGAAATAGAAGGCGGCCGTCTCGCCGGTCGCCGCTGACGTGGCAACCTCGGGGGCGAACATTCGAAACTTGCCAATCGCCTCGTCGTGAAAGGACGCGACGATCACCGATCCTGAGCGTTCGAGACGACGAAGCTCGTTCGCCAACAGTTCCTCGTACCCTTCGACCTGCGGTGAGGTTTGTTTGATGTCGAGGTTCAAAAGGATCAATGGGAACGCACGCACGACCTGTTCGAGGGTCGCAATGGCGTAGCGTTCATCACCCGGCGCCTTGCCCCGATGGACGTAGTGATCCTCGTCCTGCCCAGGGTTCACTGCGGATCCTTCGATCCACCAGTAGGCGTTGTCCATCTCAGCCAGTTGCGCCACCGTCAACTGCGCGATCGCGCCGTGATGATGAGTGGTGCGATCGACCGTCGCGTCGTGACAGACAACGATCTGGCGATCCTTCGTGGCGTGCACGTCGAGTTCAATCGCGGTCGCGCCGCTCTCTATCGCGTGAGCAATGGCTGCGAGGGTTGACGACGGTGCTTCGAAGGAGCCGCCTTGATGAGCGAACGCCACAACCCGGCGTTCGAGCCATTCCTCGTTCACGCGTACGGTGTCGCGCTCGGAAAGAGCTTCATCCGCATTCGACGCTCCAAGTAGAACGCGAGACCTGGGACGAAGCCGGCGAGCATCATGAGCACGACATAACCAATATGCAAGCGGGCCTTCAAGGCGACTTGGAATGACATGACCAAGTAGATCGGGTAGAGCACGACGCCGTGGGCGATGCCGTCGATGGTCACCAGCACCTTGAGGTTCTTCCAGAGTGCCAGGTCAACACCGTGCAGTATCAAGAAGACGAACAGGGTAAGTAACGTCGTACCGGTCACAAAGGACATGAAACGGTACCGGGCAAACGCTTTCTCCACTAATGACCCCAGAGCCGCTTCTTGGTCACTGTGGACAACTTCTCTAGGTGGTCGTTGTACTCAGCGAGGGTCGGGTCCTCCACCTCAGCGCTCGCTTGACGTGCGGCCTGTGCCTCGGCACGCATGGTCGCTTCGTACTCTCGACGTGCCGCCTCTTGCTCTTCGGTGACTTTCTCTACGTTCAACATGGCGTACCAACCAAGCACACCGAGAACGCCAAAGACCGGCCATTCGATCGAATAGAGAAAACTCAACGAATTGCCTTGTACCGCACGTCCGACCTGCCACCACGCAGCGGTGGCCGACATTCCCAGCCAAGCGACTAGTGCGATGTGCAGGACAAGTGCCCGGCGAGATAAGTACTTCGACTTCACGGTGACATCATATAGACCAGAAGGCGAAAAATTATTTCTCCTCTAGGATTGTTTCGTGCCAGGTATGTCAACGCAGGTATTTTCATGGCATCACCTGAATCAGTGGCATTTTGGGATAATTCCCATCGTCCTGCTAGGTATTGCCGGATACCTCTACGCCATGGCAATGCGCCGGATACCAACATGGCCTCGATCGAGAGCCGCATGGTTCTACCTCGGTCTCGTGGTCACCTTTCTCGCGACCGAATCGGTGATCGGTGTCTATGACATGGAGTACTTCAGCGTTCACATGGTCCAACACCTGTTGTTGATCATGGTGGCCGCACCCCTCTTCGCGCTGGCTGCGCCGCTGGACCTGGCCTATGACGCGGGCAACGAACAACTGCGCCGCATCCTCGACTCACGGGCAATGGGTCTCATCATGCACCCGCTCTTCGCGTTCGCTGCCTATTTCGTCTTCATTCCCCTCACCCACCTCACCGGACTGTTCAACCTCATGATGGAACACGAGTGGGTACACCACTGTGAGCAAATCGGCTTTGTGGTGATTGGCTACCTGTTCTTTCGCGTGGCGTTCGGCCGGGAGCGTGGCACCACGATCCATCGGGGCCTGCGCTTGGTCTACGTGATGGCCGCGGTGCCGGTTGACACCTTCACCGGCCTCGCGCTCGTGATGTCGTCGCACAACCCATTTCCGGGCTACGTCGCCATGGCTCCCCCGGGTTCGACCCCTCGGTCGATCCTCGCCAATATCCAGCTCGGCGGCGCAATCATGTGGATCGGGGGCGACGCCTTGATGCTGCTCGCCTGCATCCCGATCGCCGTGGCGTGGGTCAAATGGGAGACGGTGCGTACCAAAGAGCTCGACAAAGAACTCGACGCCCAAGGCCTGTAGGCCTAGAGCAGTCCCGCGTCGATGGCCAACTCTTCGAGGTCACTCTCGGGTCGCGCACCGAGATGGGTGATGATCTCGCCCGCGCACAATGAGCCCAACTGCGCCGATTCAACGGGGTCCGCGCCGAGCGCGAGCCCGTAGAGGAAGCCCGACGCGAACATGTCGCCTGCGCCATTTTGGTCCATCACGTGTTCGACCTCGTGGGCGGGAACCGACACCACGCCAGAGAACGTCGCGACGTCAGCGCCCTTGGGGCCCCTAGTCACGACGGCCAGTATTCCGAGCTCTTCAATGGCCTCAAATGCACGGTCGAGTGATTCGACCTGGAACAGCGATTTGATCTCGGTCTCATTGGAGAGCAGGACGTCCACGTCACTGGTGATGAGATCCAGGAAATCGCGTCGATGCCGGTCGACACAGAACATGTCCGACAATGACAGCGCCACCATCGAATCGTGCTCGTGGGCGAAGTTGACGACCTTGCGGATTGCTTCTTTGGCCGGGGGAAGATCGAAAAGATACCCCTCCACGTAGGTGATCTCCGAGCGTGAGATGAGGTCTTCTTTTATGTCAGAGACCTGCAGTTGATTGGACGCCCCGAGGTACGTGGCCATCGTGCGCTGGGCGTCTTCACTGATAAAGACGTGGCATCGACCCGTGGCGCCCTCGCCATCGCTCGCAATGGCCAGATCAAGTTCTACGCCCATCGAGCGCAGGTCGTGCGTAAAACGTTCGCCGAACTCGTCTGCGGCCACTTTTCCGATGTAGCCGCACGTCCCGCCGAGTGAAGCCACACCCGCGATCGAGTTGGCCACCGAACCTCCTGACATCTGGATCGTGGGACCCATTGCGTTGTAGAAGACCTCGAGTTGATGTTCCTCGATGAGGGCCATGGCGGCTTTGGTGAGTCCGAGGTCTCGGAACACCTCGTCGTAATCCTGGGCGATGATGTCGAGCATGGCATTACCAATACCGGTCACGGCGAGACGATTGGGACCGGGCTTGACACGCAGGGAAACGGGCGTTGGCGGAATTGTCACTTAGCGAGCGTAGAACTTTTGGCCCTAAGGTGGCGACTTATGAGTTCCACATCTAACCCTTACCGCCTAAATCGAGACGTCGTACCCTCGGCCTATCGAATTTTTTTGACGCCTGACTTGGACGCGGCGACCTTCGCCGGCCGAGTGGAGATTGACGTCGAGGTCACCTCGGCCGTCTCCGAGTTCACCCTGCACGCCATTGAACTGGCGCTCGGCGCGGCCACGCTCAGCACCGGGGGGACCTCGTACCGCTCGAACGAACCCACCTTTGACGAGACCTACGAGACCGCTACCTTTCATTTCGACGAGACGCTGCCCGCGGGCCGCGCGACGATCGAACTGGCGTTCACGGGCATCTTGAACGACCAGTTGCACGGTTTCTACCGATCGACCTTCACCGACGCGAGTGGTACCAGCCACGTGATCGCCACGACCCAATTCGAGCATTCTGACGCCCGACGCGCGTTCCCCTGTTGGGACGAGCCATCGTTCAAGGCAACGTACCAGGTGAACTTGACGGTTCCCAGTCACCTCGCCGCGTATTCGAACTCACCCGAGACCTCGAACACCGAGCTCGGCAACGGCCAGCGCACGGTGAGTTTCGCACCCACCATGAAGATGTCGACGTACCTCGTCGCCTTTATCGTTGGTCCCTTCGAAGAGACTGCGGCGGTGGACGTCAACGGGACTCCGTTGCGTGTGGTCTACCCCATTGGCAAGGGCCACCTCGCCGCCCTGGCCCTTGAATCCGGGGAGTTCGCCCTTCGCTTCTTCGCCGACTACTTCGACATTGCCTACCCCGGCGACAAGCTCGACATGGTCGCGATCCCCGACTTCGCCTTCGGGGCAATGGAGAACCTGGGTTGCGTGACGTACCGCGAGACGGCACTGCTGGTCGATCCCAGTTCCGCTTCGCTCGCTGAGATGCAGCGCGTCGTTGAGGTTGTCGCACACGAGATCGCCCACATGTGGTTCGGTGACCTCGTCACCATGGAGTGGTGGGAAGGCATCTGGCTCAATGAGGCCTTCGCGACGTTCATGCAGATCCTCTGCACCAACGCAATGCGTCCCCAGTGGAAGATGTGGGTCGGCTTCGGCGTCGACCGCGACGCCGCGCTGCAGATCGATGGACTGCACTCCACGCGACCGATCGAATACGAGGTCGTCTCACCTGATGACACCCGGGGAATGTTCGACCTGCTGACGTACGAAAAGGGGGGCTCCGTCCTTCGCATGCTCGAGCAGTATCTGGGAGAGACGACGTTTCGTGACGGCATCCGCCACTACCTGAAGAAGCACAGTTACGCCAACACCATCACCACTGACCTGTGGGACGCGCTCGAAGAGACCTCGGGTCAGCCAGTGCGCGCGATGATGAACACTTGGATCCTCCAGGGTGGTCACCCACTCGTGACCCTCGAGGGCGGAACTCTGCGCCAACAGCCCTTCATGTACGGTCCTGCTCGAGGTACCAGTGCCATTGGTACCTCGTGGCTCGTACCCGTACTCACCCGCTCACTGCACGCGGGCCCGACGAGTCGCCACCTGCTCGGCGAGGAGCCCGTCACGGTGAGCGACGACTCACCGGTGGTCTTGAACGCCGGTGGCTCGGGAGTCTTTCGCTCGCGATACGGCACAGAAGAGCTGCGCGCCATTGCGGGGCACATCGCTGAACTCGAAGAGCTCGAGCGCGCGACGCTCGTGGCCGACAGCTGGGCATCGTTGTTCGCCGGCCACATCACCTGGGACGCTTTCCTCGCCATCGCCAACGGTCTGGGCGACCAGGATGAACCAACGCCGTGGGGCACCGTGGCCACCGCATTCGACTACGCACTACGCGCCCTTGCGCCCGAGCAGCGTCCCGCGCTGGTCGGCCAGGTCCGCGCTCTGTTCTCCGGCCAGTTCGAACGACTGGGTTGGGACCCGCGACCTGGCGAGAGCGAACTCACCCCGCAACTTCGCGCCATCGTCATCGGTGCGCTCGGGGTCGTAGGCGAAGACCAGTCAATACGCGATGAGGCCGTTCGACGCTTCGAGGCGAACACCATGGACGGCGACCTCGCGCGCACGATTCTTCGCATCGTGGCGACCGAGAACCGACCCGGTGACTTCAACGTGTTCCTCGATCGCTACCACGCTGCACCGACCCCCCAGGAGGAGCAGCGCTACCAGTGGGGACTCGCGGAGTTCGCCGACGAGGCGCTGGCGCTGGGCGCGGCTGAGATGTGTTTCTCTGAGTTCCGCAACCAGGACTCGGCGATCGTGCTCGGACTGCTCTGTCGCAACATCGAAACCGGTCCGGCGGTGTGGAGGTTCCTCACGCAGCGCTGGGACGAGGCGATGGAGAAATTCCCGCTCAACTCACATTCGCGCCTGGCCATGGGAATCCCCACGTTCATTCGCGACCAGACATTCGCCGACGAGGTCGAAGCGTTCCACACCGCACACCCGATCGGCGGCGAACAGCGCACCGTTCAACAACAGATCGAGCGAATGCGTGTTGGTCTCAGTTTCGCGAGCGCCCTGCGCGGACAGTTCTAGGCGAGGATCATGAGCGTTGGGGCGTTCCTGGGCATCTTCGCCCTTATGTTCTTGTTGGAGCTTCCCGACAAGACCATGATCGCCACCATCGTCATGAGCACCCGGGCTCGACCCTCGTCGATCGTGATTGGTGCCTCGACGGGGTTCGTTGTCCAGATGGGGCTGGCGGTGGCGGCCGGGAGTCTGCTCACGCTGTTGCCGGTGCACATCAAGGAGTACATCGTTGCCTTGTTGTTCCTCGGCGGCGCCGGGTACCTGCTGTTCGTCCCAGAAAAGCAGGTCGAGGCCGAAGGTGAACGCGAGGGTCAGAGCGAACGTCCGGCCTCACGAGGTCGCGAGATCCTCACCGCCTTCACGGTCATCTTCATCGGCGAGTTCGGGGATCTCACCCAGATCCAAGCCGCCAACTTCAGCGCCAAGACGCATCAGCCCTTGGAGGTGTTCGTCGCGTCATCGCTGGCGCTCATCGCCATCAGCTTCGTCGGCGCCTACGGTGGCAAAGCCCTGCAACGCTTCGTGCCACTCTCGAAGATCCGTATCGCCGGCGGACTCATCTTCGCGGGTCTCGGTGTCTACACGCTCGTCAAGGTCATCGCGGGATGAGTCGACGAAAGCATCTGCTCGAACTTGCGGACACCGTGAAAGGATTCATGCCGCGTGAGGAGGGCCTCGCGCTGCATCACTACGCCCTGCACCACGAAGCGGGCGCTGAGGGGACGTGGCTCGAGATTGGTGCCTGGTGCGGAAAGTCGGCCGTCTACCTGGGGGCCGCAGCCGAGTCCGTGAACGCGGTGCTC
>JABBNY010000259.1 GCA_019352095.1 Acidobacteriota bacterium | reverse complement strand
CGAGCGTGACCCGCGCCGAGCAGGGCACCGACTTCGCCGTCAACCAGCGCGCCCAGATCGACGCCTACCGCGATGCCCACCCGGACGGCGCGTCCGCCCGTGTCTCGCAGGGCCTGGTCGTGGTGCCGACCGATTCGGCGACGCAGGAGCAGCGCTCCCGCTACTCCGCCTACGCCGAATCGCGGGCCCCTCGTGTCGGCGTGCCCCAGGGCCCCGGCAAGCTGCTGTTCGCGGCGGACCTCGTCGGCACCTCCGCCGAGATCGCCGACGCGCTGCACGCCGATCCTGCCTACCAGGCGGTCGACGAGGTCGCGTTCGCGCTGCCCTTCTCGTTCGAGCCCGACGACTACGCGCAGATCCTGACCGATCTCGCGGAGCGCCTCGGGCCGGAGCTCGGGTGGACGCCCGGCGCCGCTCATAGCGGTCCAGTATCGCCCAGGTGAGGACGATGCCCCGGTGCCGGTGGCACCCTGAATCCACGGACGAGGTACCGAGGTCAGAGTCGGCCCGCAACATAATGCGCGAGGCGACGTTCGCCGACAATTCGTAGTTTTCCCTCGGACGCAAGCCTCCGCAAAAGCCGCGATGCATCTCTCGGATCCGTCTGACAAAGATCCGCCGCTTCACGCCTCGTGATCCTCCCATGGGCCTTGACGTAACTCATAATCATTTGCTGGTTCTGCTCCGGCTCGAACCCGTGCACTCGGACATATGCGCTGGAACTACCCATGGCTCGGTAGACAGTTGACGCGAGGTGATACTCAGGAGTACGACTGGAGCCGCGCGTTTCTACGTATCCTGATTCAACAAGTCTCGCCAAAAGCGACCTGGTCTGATAATCATTCTGATGCGTCACGGCGGAGATCTGCGACAGGTCAAGGGGACCCACGTCCTTTAGTTCAAACAAAACTTGAAGACCGAAAAGATCCAGTCTTCGACCGGATTGTTCTTCTCGTGCAAACCATTCCGCTAACTCGAGGTCGCCGTCGGCTAAGGGGATGGTCACGTGAACCAGTTCGTTACTCGTGCCTCGGTAGTCGGGACCTCTTCGACCCGTAGCCAGGAGGGACTCGAACATGCGCTTGACGCCGCGGCCCGACCGTTCAACAAAGCCGGCACGCTTGAATGCTTCGCTTAGAAGCGGGCTTCTTGGACGCGTGACGTTGAAGACATTCGCCAGAGTCACCCCGGGAGGAAAACCGCCGGGGCTCGTAACCTCGAAAGACGCGTCTCCAAGTTGGATGACAGTAGGTCCAATCACGGTGTAATCCCGGTGGATTAAGGCGTTCGCAACCGTTTCGCGAATGACCGCACTCGGGAGTTTCGGAATAGCAAGTCGCTGAACCCCGAGATCAACCTCTGTTTCTGAATTGAATGCTTGAACTCGGCCGAATACAGATTCCGCTATTGCCAGCAGGGGTCTCTTCCAAGTTTCATCGACTCGCAACCGGGTTCCTTCGAAGACTTGGAAAAGTACTTCACTCGTCGGCAGCCACTTGCCGATGGCCTCTTCCTTGCCAAACAAAAGCAAGGCTCCTGCCAACGGCTCAAGATCTCCGTGATCGCCCCGATCGGCGATACCGAGGGCCAATGCAATGTCGTAGTCAGAAAGATCAAGAACAGCAGGGTCACCGTTCGGCCCGGCCAAACGACTCAATCGACGAAAACGCTCAAATTCAAGGGGATCCAAGTCGTCCCAGCTCAAGCCCGATATTCGAAGGCGCGCATAATCCTGCTGGCGGCTGTCAATAACTCTGCCGAGCATTTCGTGGGCCATGTAGGGCACGCACTGCGGAGTTCCGTCGACCTTCGTGGCTCGTCGAACGTATTCTCCTTGATTGGTTCCCACTGGTTGCTCGCTCGAAGGCACATCGATGACGACGAATTCCAGTTCGTCCCCCCTGACTAATACCACGGTTGTAGAGAGTGGAGGTTGCGTTCTATTCGCCACAAGCGCCTGAACTCGTGCTGGGTCTGTGAGCTGCCCGTGACGAGGACGAGACCCTGACAGTGCTCCATCGTTTTCGATACCGAGAATCAGTAAACCGCCTTGACCATTTGCCAAACAGACGCAGTTCTTTACGAGCTCCGCATCACTGAGCGACCCCTTGCGCTCACTCTTGAATTCAACGGTGAACGTCTCACCGCGAGCAGCAATCGCCTGGAGTTCAGAAAAATCCATCACACCCGCCAATCAAAGTAAATTCAATCTTTGCGCGTGCATCTCAACAAATCAAACTTTGAATCGACTTTTGGCCGTGTTGTCAAAATGTGACTGCCGCCAGAAGTTGTCGCTTGGATCCGCATGGCCATGGGCATGGAAAGAACTCTGTCGCGCCACTTTTGAAGACTTTTATGTCGCCTGCGAAAACACCTGCTCAGAAGCGGTTTTTCGGACAGTCTTCGTCTCATCGGCCCGTCTGTTCATGGACAGGCAGCTACCTCGCTGTCGCCTCTACGAAACCTCGCGACAGGGGCGAGGTTGGCTGATGGCGTGGCGGCACCGGAGTCGCCGCTTGTTTTGGGATAGCGGGCCTCGTTGCATCGACGCAATCGGTCTCGTGAATCCGTTAAGGACCATCACAGCTGTTGTTCGCCGAACCCGTCGGCCTGGATGGAACGGATGATCTGCTCATTAGCACCCACCCATCCGAAACGCTGGAGAAGATGAAGGCTCGGTGCAACGGCGAGATCCCGGGCATCCACCAGCCCCTTCGCGTGCGCGGGGATAGCCAGTGTCCGTTTCCAGTGGGATGTCTTCAGCGTGTAGTCGCCGTGAAGTAGGGCTCGCCGTCCGTCGCCAGCGGCGAGGGTCCAACCTGTGGCGCCGACGAGTTCCAAGTCAATGTTCATTGGAACAGCCGGAGCGGTAAGGGCCTGATATCGGATGGCAAAAGCCATTACCTCGGTGAAGTGAGTGACCGGCAACCAAATGGGGACGACCTGTCGACCGGGATACGCACCGTATTCGCCGTCGCTGTCTCGAGGAATGTTGTGCCAGGACCCGAACTGGCCACTTTCAAACGCGACCCACATTTCCTTGTGGACGACAGTTGATGCTTCTGACACCCATGACGCGCCGAGGTCGGGTGCCTGGACGAAGGGGTACGGCCATCCACGAACGCCAATCGCCGCCTGGCGGACGGCGTCCGAAAGGCCGGCGTACTCGACGCGCTCCTCGTCGTAACCGTTGGGTCGGATAGCGAATTTAAAGTGCGGGGCTCCGATGACCTCGAAAGCGGGTGTCGATGTGGTGAATTGTGCCGTTTCCGCGTCGTACTTTTCAGTGTCAGTGGGCTCCCCTGTGACGGGGATACCAGCGGTGTTCGCGAGACGAACAAACGCGGCCAGTTGCTTCTGTGTGGCGAGTTCCAGAACGTGACGGAGTTCGTTCTGCGTGAGCATGGATGAGCTCTCGGGTCTGCCCAGGGTTTGGTTGTCACCTGACCTGTGAGGATTCGTTCTCGCTGGA
>JABBNY010000258.1 GCA_019352095.1 Acidobacteriota bacterium | reverse complement strand
CGACTTCGACGAGAACGGCAACGGTGCAGCGAGAACTAGATGCCTCGGGATAGAAAACGTGTGCCGTTCCGAAACTGAGTTCAGCACTCTGTTGTCGTTGGGGGTTCTTGTGCAGAAGGAAGCCCAGATCGGTCGCAGGTTCATGTGTCGTGCTGATAGTCAGTAGCACTGTTGGGCTCCAGTGATGCGCTTGTCCAGTGCAACGCTACGCGAGTAACGAACGAAGTACGCGGGCCTCGGCTGGCCTCGCGGGTTTCACATCTAGAAACCGTAGACATAATCCGGGCATTATCGACGGCGCAACTGCAGGTCAGGCCAACCTCATCTAGGGCGACGGCTGTTCTCCTCGGACCCCCCTTGCTTTCCGTCGGACCTGTCTTCGAAGCTGAAAGATGCGAACCGACCCCAGCGCTAGCACCATGAGTGCGCCCAGAATCACCGCGCCAAGGATTGCTACCGAGAGCGGAAGCGTGCCAGAGAATGTGAAAAAGCTCACCTTCACATCCTCCGGATTCTGAAACACAAACACCAAGATGACAACGAGAACGACTAGTACGGGAAGTAAACCAATCCACGCCCTTGAAGTTCGCGTCGACACGATCACCTCTGAAGTGGCACGTGGCTCAACTTCAACCTCAACTGGAACATCTCCTTGCCCAGGGTTTGCAACAGGGTCATCGATTTCATGGTTTGAGTCGTCTCCCATTAATGTCCCCAATCTGTCCCCCATCGAGGCGAAATGTGCCACGCCGAGCCTGACCCATTCTTCAGGACGAACGATGCGTGTTACTTCTGATTATGCAACATGGTCGGCCAGGCGAAACCAGCCCGCATCCGATCTCGAGCTGATTGCCACGGAAGCCCACACCATTCACTAAGACGCCAGTCGCAGATTGTGGACATCGGTCCTTGGACACCGATATGTACAAAATGCTTTTAATTGTTGTACAATATCCTCATGGTGAAAATATCTGTAAGTAAGGCACGAGAAAGGCTCTCGGAAGTTGTGGCGATGTCTCAATCTGAGCCGGTGGTGCTTGAACTCTACGGAAAACGCGCCGCTGTGGTGGTGAGCCCCGATAAATACGACGAGATGCTCGAGGCACTCGAAGAGTCACATGATGTAGCGGCGTTCGATGCCGCTCTGGCGGAGGTTGGAGACAACATTCCCTGGGAACAAGTAAAGAGTGACCTCGGCTGGTCGTGAGCACCTACGAAATTGAATTTCGGCCGGCGGCACTTCGAGAGCTTCGAAAGATGGATCGCTCGACTCAGCCCCGAGTCCGAGGAGCAATTGCACTTCTCGCGCAAGACCCGCGACCCCCAGCTTCCCGTCAGCTCCGGGGACGTGACGGCTACCGACTCAGAGTTGGCGACTATCGGATCATCTACACCATCGATGATGGAGTGCTACTAATTGTGGTCGTTACCATCGGTCATCGTCGAGAGGTCTATCAATAATCGAACTGAGTTGTCACTCGCCAGTCGAATCTGCCAAGTGACCCCTCGACATATTTAGATTCCGACAGAGTTTGCGTTGACGAAGGCCAATTCGTGTACGAAAATCGGAAAATCTGACTTGGCCAACTGAACCAATACTTGCCACCCCATCAGATGTAGACCTAGCCCCACTGACGTGGCTAATCCTGCGTGTCACACTGGGACGTATGCAGTCGTGTTTGAGAGCACCGAGAAAGTGTGGACAGCGACTTTCGTTGCGCCCCGCGGCTCCGTCTCCTGAATTGAGAAAGTCACGAGCAGCGCCGTGAGTGATCCGAGTGTGAGAGCCGAAACTTTCGAAAGCCGCCGCGTTAGCGGTTGGATCGCACGCGTGCCCAATGCCTTGGCGAACAGTGGATGGCCGCGGGCTGCTCAGTGGCGTATCACGAACTTCGGGCAGGTGCTCGGGCTCGCGGTCCCCGTCGTCTGGTCGGTCACCGGCGCCGGATACTTCTGGCCAGGGTGGGTCTGGCTTGGACTGGTTGTCCCCTTCGCATTTCTTCGCACCATACGTCGAGCTCTACGCACGCAGGGTCGGCGTCCTCTGGCCGTGCACGCAGCTTCGTCGCTTGTGCTGGGGGCGAAGAGAATATTCATCTGGCTGATGGGTGGTCTCGGGTACTTCCACCCGTCGATGTTCACGGGAGCAACGTGCGGGGAATCCGCCGAGCCGTGGTGACCTGAGGGACGCAGGAAGATCAGTTCCGCCGGGCGAATGGACCCGGCCGTGTGCCGTTGGTTGCGCGGTACGAAGTGACTCCCACTGTACTTGCTATACCCCATGGGGTATAGCAAGTACAGTGGGAGAGCCCATGATGATCAGCACCACTCCACCGGATCTACCGACCTCGATCGAGGACCAGGCCCACGCGCAACTGCGCCGTCGTCGCGCCCAGGGCCAGCCCGGTGGAGTCATTACGATGATCGAACGGGGCGGTTCGTGCGATGAGGTGGTCACGCAACTCGCTGCCGTGTCCAAGGCGGTCAGTATCACCGCCCTGACGCTCGTCGCTACCGGACTGCGTGACTGCCTCACGGCGCCGGCGGATCCCGCCGCGACACTACGCCTGCAAAAGACTCTGCTGAGCATCGCGTGATGGGCCAGCGCATCGTCGTCATCGGTGGTGGATTCATCGGCCTCGAGGTGGCCGAGAACCTGCGTCGCCGCGGAATCGCGACCGCAGTGATCGAAGCCACTGATCTGGTGCTCGCACCACTCGACCCAGAGATGGCGTCGTGGGTGGCGACGGAATTGCGTCGCCACGACGTCAACCTGCGCCTTGGCGTGTCGGTCAGCGCCATCAATGAGTCGTCGCTCACCCTCTCGAGTGGTGAAACCCTCAGTTCCGACCTGGTCGTAGCGGCCATCGGGGTCCGCCTCGATACGTCGCTCGCCGCCGCCGCGGGCCTCGCGATCGGTCCCCGCGGCGGGATCGTCTTCGACGAGTTCAGCAGGACCAGCAATCACACCATCTACGCGATCAAAGACGCCACGGACAAGACCGACGTCCTCGATGGCTCGCCGTCCCTAGTCCCCCTCGCGAACGTGGCCAATCGCCACGGACGAAGAGTGGCCGATCACATCGCCGGTCACGAGGTGCGCCCGCGCCGCACCATCGCCACGGCCATCGTCAAGGTCTTTGATCTAGCGGCCGCCACGGCGGGTTGGAACGAGAAGCGGCTACGCGAATCCGGTCGCGCCTATCTCGCCATCCACACGCACCTGTTGCGCCACGTCAGCTACTACCCCGCGGCGCAGGCCCTGGCCATGAAGCTTCTGGTCGATCTAGTGACGGGGGCCATTCTGGGCGCCCAGGTCGTGGGCCGCGACGGGGTGGGCAAGCGCATCGACGTCATCGCCACCGCCACGAGCGCCGGGTTGCTGGCCGTGGATTTAGCCGATCTCGAGTTGGCGTACGCCCCGCCCTTCGGGTCAGCCAAGGACCCGGTGAACATGCTCGGCTACGTGGCTCAGAACCGATTGAGCG
>JABBNY010000257.1 GCA_019352095.1 Acidobacteriota bacterium | reverse complement strand
AACCAAAAGCAGACTCGACGCCGACTTCAGATCACTCGTGAATGATCGAGGCTAACTGAGTGGTGCCCCCTTCGGGAAAAATTGAGTATTCGCCGATTATTCAGGGCTCTGCGTCTCGCTCGATTCAAAACTATCGCTGTGCCTGCAAGCACCTGCCCTGCATTCGCCAAGCGTACGCCAGGGTTGTGACTCTTTGGATCGGTGCCTGCCTGCATGGCGAGCTAAAGGATCATCGCTGATTTCCTCCGAAAGGTGTGGCAAAGGTGTCAAGAACGAAGGGGACGTAGGATGAGGGGCGATTTACATGCGGAGCGTCGCGCGGAGGTATGCGCGGAAGTCCCGCCCTCGTAGCTCAGGGGATAGAGCATCGGTTTCCTAATCCGACGTTTTATGTGGCAAAGGCTGGGAAAGGCTGGGAAATAAGGCTTTTCGGTGGCTCTGAGTGGCTCAAAATGCATCCGTATTGTAAAACATTGGAGCAAGATTGGAGCAAATCGAACGGGTGTTGAGGTCTTCTCAAGCCTTGATTACCTTCGAAAGAATTGGATGGCCAGATTGGGTCACGCCTGGAGGGCCAACAGAGGGCTCCTAGTCGCATTTGACCATTAACAGGGGTCCCCGCAATGAGCTTGAAAATGCTCGGCGCTTTCTCGTCGTGTCATGTCCATGGATCGGCAGTCGTCGCAGCGGGGCCCTCAGGCGGGGCCTGGCATGCCTCGCTGGTGCCACTGAAGCAGACGGGCAGCTGCGCGGATGAGGGCACTGATAATACCCTCACGTAACGTTAGAGTTATGACGACCGGAGGAGAATCTGTGTACCAAATTGGCGAGGCCGCAGAGATGGTGGGACTCTCGTTGAGAACAATTAGGCATTGGGATGAAGTCAGCTTGGTGCCGCCGTCAGGGCGTAGTGCTGGCGGCTTCAGGCTCTACACCGACAGTGACGTCGAGCGGCTCAAGTTGGCTAAGCATATGAAGCCCCTGGGCTTCTCTCTGGACGAGATGCGCGAATTGTTGGAGACCCTCGACGCACTCGCGACACGGCCGCGCCCACGAATGCGGAACCGCTTGCTGCAACAACTTTCTAATTTCGCCGACTTGGCCGAGGTCCGTTGTGAGGGGCTTCGCGAGCAGCTGAGTGCAGCGGAGGGTCTTGCAGCGGTGCTGAAACACGAGGTCGAAAGTCAACCCGAGTCACTTCGGTCCGTCGGGAGTCGAAAAAAATAAGGTTCGTCGCTCTCATCATCCCGACTCGTTGCTCCACCCAGTTGCCGGTGCCGTGAGCCCTTCGCACGTAAATACCTACTCCCGTACGACGACGAATTGCTGGAAAGTCTTCCCTTACGTTAGAGTAGAGTACACACCGCTACCATCGTGGCCGCCTTGAAGGCTTCGTGGCGGATGGGCGAGAACTCCCCACTCCACGGATTACTGGCCTCGTTGCACAACCCCATGACACCAAAGGAACTCGATGACGTACCCCTATGCCGCTGACCCAACTCAGGCCGTTCAGTCCAAGGACCTTCCAAGAGGGAGAAGCCGGCAATGGTGGCGACATCCTCGGATCTGGAGAACGGAGATTTTAGCCGCCATCGTTGTCGGCATTGCTCTGATACCGGAGGCCATCTCTTTTTCAATCATCGCTCACGTGAACCCGAGTGTGGGACTGTTCGCGTCGTTCACCATGGCGATGACCATCTCGATAGTCGGTGGCCGGCGCGCGATGATATCCGCCGCCACCGGATCGGTCGCTCTTGTCGTCGCACCCCTGTCGCAGAAGTATGGGGTGCACTATCTCGTCGCCGCTGTCATCTTGGCTGGTGTGTTCCAGGTGGTTTTGGGACTCGGCGGCGTCGCAAAACTGATGCGCTACGTGCCTCGATCTGTATCGATCGGTTTCGTCAATGCCCTGGGAATTCTCCTGTTCAAAGCACAGTTCCCGAACCTGGCTCACGTTCCAGCTTCCGTCTATGGCCTCGTCGCAACTGCGCTGATCATCATTGCCTTGTTCCCGCGCATCAATAAGATCATCCCCGCGCCGCTGGTGGCCATCATCGTGCTCACGGCAATCACGGTGGCGGCCAAGATGAGGGGGGTACCCACCGTGGGTGATATGGGCAAGCTCCCCGATTCGCTACCGACGCTCGGACTGCCCGGCGTGCCGTTCAGCATGCATACGCTTTCAATCATTGTCCTACCCGCATTGACGATGGCCATCGTCGGGCTCCTCGAGACCCAGATGACCGCCCAACTGGTCGACGAGCTGACCGACACGGGATCGAACAAGAACCGCGAGTCATGGGGTCAGGGCATCGCCAACCTCGTCACTGGCTTCTTCGGTGGCATGGGCGGCTGCGCCATGATTGGGCAGACAATGATCAACGTCAAGGCGGGCGCCCGCACGCGGATGTCCACCTTCATGGCCGGTTTGTTCCTGTTGATCTTGGTCGTCGCCCTCCATCCATTGGTGTCACGCATTCCCATGGCGGCGCTGGTAGCGGTGATGTTCGTCGTTGCTTATTCCACCTTCGACTGGGAGAGCATCAAGCCCAATCATCTGAAGCGGATGCCAAAGAGCGAGACCGCGGTGATGCTCATCACTGTCATTTTGACCGTTGCCACCGGAAACCTTTCAATCGGAGTCTTCTCTGGCGTGATCGCGGCGGCGTTGCTGTTCGCGCGCCGAGTGCAACACATGGCGACTGTCACTCGACTCACTCCCG
Organism: Acidobacteriota bacterium; assembly: GCA_019352095.1. Lineage (GTDB taxonomy): Bacteria > Actinomycetota > Acidimicrobiia > Acidimicrobiales > RAAP-2 > RAAP-2. Next base: position 782 of record JABBNY010000257.1, on the reverse strand, counting down.
AGGACCATCGACACCGGCCTCAACTTCACTTTCTGCCTTCGCGCCATCGCGAACTCACCGAGCGGCAATCGGTGTCCAGGACCTCCGATGGTGATGCGCTCCAGTCTCGAACGTCTCTGCCCCTAGACGTAGGCGCGGACGTGGTGGTCTACGCGGTCACCGGCGAACTGTTTTTCGCGTCCAGTAGTGACCTTGCGGATCAGTTCGACTACGAAGGAGATCCAACCAATATCGTGATTGACCTGACGAACTCGCACATTTGGGACTCATCGACAGTCGCCATGCTGGACCAGGTGGTAGCCAAGTATGGGCATCGAGCCAAGAACGTCGAATTGATTGGCATGAATGAGGCGAGCAGTACTCTCCATGAGGCGCTGACTGGACGCTTGCGGTCGGGCCTCTGAGATACTCAGGAACTCCAATATCTCGTGGCGCGCCACTCTTCGTCGACGAAAAGTTCTCGCACTCGGGCGGTTCCGATTCGGAACTTTGTTGAACCCGACGCGATCCGGTCAGCCTGTAATATTGAGTGGTACCAGCGCAAAATCTCGAACGTTCAAAAAAATGGACCGAGATTGGACCGTTGGGTAACGCTCCCGTAGCTCAGTATGGATAGAGCGATGGTTTCCTAAGCCGACGGTTTATGTGGCAAAGAATGGCAAAGGCTGGGAAATACGGCATTTCGCTGGCTCTGAGTGGCTCACAACGCAGCCATATCGCAAATCATTGGAGCAGGATTGGAGCAAATCGAAGGGGTGCGGAGGCTCACGACTCCTCAACAT
>JABBNY010000256.1 GCA_019352095.1 Acidobacteriota bacterium | reverse complement strand
GCGGTTTGCGCACTTTATCCGGACTGATCAGCAAGCGCGGCAATGCCGATGCTTCCAATTACGCGCCAAGACAACGACCCTTGGAATACGCGGTACCGATTTCTCAACTCGCTTGTGTGCGACGAAAAATTGCGCAGAGGATGGAGAGGTGACAAAAGCTGGCAAACCCATTGTTCAGGCAAAGATTGTCGGACGGGTGGTAGGGTTGCAGGGAGAAATTGGAGCAAATGCTGCGGGCGAAGCTGTCCACAAACTGATTCTGGATTCGCCAGTATACGAGGGCGATATTTTGCAAAGTGGCTCCAAATCTTATGCGATCGTGATTTTTCGCGATGGGGGGCGCATCACGTTGCAAGCGGACAGCCAGTTCAAGATTGAACAATACAAATACGGCAAGGACGTTGAGCAGGAAAGCGCAATATTGCGTTTGCTCAAAGGGGGCGCGCGGGTAATCACGGGATTGATCGGTCGAATCAATCACGATAACTACAGCTTCCGTGTGGCGGCTGCGACGCTCGGTATCCGGGGGACAGGCTGTGGCGAGGTCAGAATCGACCTGGACCTGTCGACGCGGACCTACTCGTGTGGGGCCTGCGGCCTGGTCATCGACCGCGACGTCAACGCGGCCATCAACTTGGCCCGCTGGCGACCCAAGGAGCCCTCAGCGGTGACACTGCTGGCTCCTACGCGCGTTCCGCTTCTCTCGACCGCCTGATCCTTCACGGATCTGCACCGCGAAGCACGCGGGAAGAGCCGATCGTCACCCGCTCAACCATCACGACAACGTGATGAGGGCACTGGGTCGGAACCGAGCACTCAGACTGACAATTGTCTGGGAAGTCGGACGGTGAGCAAGCACCGCTGAACCACTTGGTTCAGTTGGTCAAGGCGAACCGGTGGGTCCAAATAGGACACACGCTGTTAGTGATTGATAGCGATATGTCCGTGACACCACCGCCACTTCGATAGTGCTTGACAACGTGGTCCAACTCAATGACGGGCCCGGCTGCACCGGCCCCTTTGTCACCCACGTCGGAGACTTGTGTCGTCATTTAGTTCCCGCACTGATCGTTTGAAGACATCGCTGTTCCCCTGGCACACCTTCTAATTTCTCGTCACTTCTCGTCACTCTTACACATCCGCTCACCTGGATGGACGGGTCGAAGTGCCTATTGACGGGCGAGGCGGGCGAAGGAACCGCCTGGCGTACAGAGCCACAGTCAAGACTCGAGTTGATGTCATACTGCGCCTGAGACGTGGCGGTCGCGTTCGCACCAGGACCGGCTACTTTGCGTGACCCACGTGCCATTTGGAACAGGTGTCGCAGCGGTAGACACTCATCGGTACGCCGTCGCGCTTCTTCAAGAATTGCGCACGGGACTCAGCATCTTCACGCTTCGCGTATCCCTTCTTCGCTCGTCCTTTGGACGTGATATGGGCTCGTGGGCTTCGATGAAGCGACGTCCCACTAGTTCTGTTCTTTCCTCCATAGCGTCCGGACCAAAAGAGTACAAGGATCAATAGTGTCACCGCGATAATTAACACGCCAACGGTGGCCATCATTAACCAACCCTCACCAGACGGGCAGTGGGCTCGAAAAGCGCGTGCGAGGTGAATTCACCACTTGATGATTGCAACCCGTTCTCCTTTGACACTTCTCACGGTAACGCTCATTCGAGAAGTGCCGACCACGCGAACTATCGGTGAGTGACGCTGACGGAATCAGGGTGGGCATCGCCTGAAGAGGATGAGACTGCCGGTGGCGAGACCAACGGCGGTGAACCGCACAAAGACCCCAAGGCAACGCTTCAGTGACACCGCCGTATCTCCAGTCAATTCGAGAATTGGGCTAAGAATGCAATGTGCTCAAGACGAGACCCTTCACGCCGGTAATTCTTGCGGCATTCGTTAGTATCACCATCTTCCCCGCCGTTGCCAGTGCGAGTCCGTGGCAGCCAGTTCTGGTGAACACCCCGAACAGCACGGCCCTCGTCGTACAGGACACGTATATGACCAGTGGTGAACAAGCGTCCTACCTCGTGGCTCAAACCGGCAGTAACTCATACACCACACTGAACCAGACAGCCTGTACCGGTGATTCTTCATCGGGGCCATGTAACTTCGACGCGCCGGGGGTGACCGTGATCGGCACCATCGAACTGCCAGTCTGCACGTCAGCGCTTCAAAGCAACTGTGTCGCGGGACTTTCCATCGGCACTTCGGCCGACGGACTTGCGCCCGCGACCTTTGTCCAGATGACTGCAGGTCCAATCCTCCCACCTGATTCGGCGCGAGGCCTTCCTGACGGTTCCACCGTGGGCCTTTGGACCAGCAGCGTTCCGAACGAAGCTGGCACCAACACCTACGCCACCGTCGTCTCGATGACGGTCACGTACAGTGGTGGCCACTATAGGTTTGACAACTTCGTGGCGAATGTGCTGCCCTACGCCATGACGTCTGGCGTCTTTCAGACTCCAACCATTAATCAAAACGCCACTGCCTCGGGAACCAGGGTCGGTATTCAAGGAGCGACGCCGAACTGTGCGTGGACCGGGCCGAACGAATGCGCCCAAATCCAAGATTTCATCCCCGGCACGGTCGCCTCCCTGAGCATTCGGGTGACCAATGAAATTGGAGGATGGTTCGTGGGTCGCCTGCAGGATCCTTCGCTTAGCGTTGCGCCGTTTGATTCGTCGTCCAATCTCATCACGGTTTCGGGCTCCACCGTGGAGGCGCCCCAATTAGCCGTCACGATTCCCGACTCGAATCCCGTCTTGGACACCATCTTTCCCAACATCGCCTCCTACTGGTCTGACGCGAACAACTACCGAGAACTCATGCTTCCCGCGCAGGGAGCGTTGGCCGCCGTCGATGCTCTGCGCACGTTCGCCAACAACACGGCCTCAGGTCAAATTTCCGAATGGACCTTCGAGTCGTTTAACGCCACGGGCGATACGTGCATGACCGATACCTCACATGTTCTCGGACTCGTCACGACCAATGCCATGACCTACTCAGATTCGGCCCCGACGTTCGCCAATGGTCAATTGACGTATCAAGTGGCCGGCATGCACTACCTCCCCGATGGTTCACTGGCTCTTGGCACGTATGACATGGTCATGGCAGACAGCGTGGCGCGATGTCTCTACCACTTCAGTACGGCTCCAATTTCTGGAAGCGTCAGCGTGACTGAGAGCAACGGCACCGAAAACGTAGCCACCACCTCAGTCACCGATAGGGGTGGGTGGCTTCACCTCGCGGCCTATAGTTTCACGTTCTCGAACCCCGTCATCTCGATGAAGTTGACTCAGGCAGTCGCCAAGAAGTCCACAAAGAAGATCACCATCTCGTGTGTCAGGGGCAAGTTGGTAAAGAGAGTTTCAGGAACTAAGCCGGTCTGTCCCACAGGATATAAAAAGAGGTAGAGAGGGACCGCTGACGATTAGGTAACTAAACCGTGGGGCAGGCCAGGTCAAGAGACAAGGACGCCTCTTGGTTTTTCATGGCCTCGATTGCTTCA
>JABBNY010000255.1 GCA_019352095.1 Acidobacteriota bacterium | reverse complement strand
CTCGGGTCAGCACCTCAACCTCGATGACACCGCGCGTCTGGGTCGAGACGTGGCGAGCGCGTTGAGTTACTTGCACACCAGCGGATTCGTGCACGGAGAGCTTTCGCCCAGCAAGCTCGTCTTTGACAGCGAAGGTCGCGTTCGCATCACCGATATCGCTCTCGCTGGCATTGGCAATGCGTACCGCGAACATCTGAGCCTGGACGACGTTCGCTACATGAGTCCCGAACAAGCCGTGGGTGAACCGGCGGGTGCGGAGTCAGACGTCTACTCGCTCGCGCTCATCTTGTACGAAGCGGCGACAGGATCATCAGCGTTTGATGGTGCCACCGCAGAAGCGATGTTGCGCGCGCGAATCAACTCGTCACTCCCCGTGAGGGTCGAACTTGGAACGCTCGATATGCTGCTCGCCCAGGCGGCCGTGGCTGATCCACGCCTGCGACTGAGCGCTGATCAGTTCGCTTCGAGGCTTAGTGCCGTGGTTGGTGATGCGACGCCACTGTCCGTCGCGCCGCCGCGCACCAACGTGCCGATTCTTGAGCAGTTCTCACCCGTACAGCCGCGCACCTCTATTGGCTTTCGGCCCCCTTCGCCTGATCAGATCGTGGGGGGCCGGGGTCCGGTCACCCCCGGGGGGGCGCCGCTTGACCGCGTAGCGCGTATGTCCGCGCCACGCGGGTTTGAGCCGTTGCCCCCGACACGACCATCGCGCACTCGTCGACTCACATTCTCGATCGCTGCGGTGCTGATCGTGCTGTTGGGTGTGGGGGGGGCAACGGCGTGGAAGCTCGGGTATCTGAGTTCTTCTTACCTTGTGCCTGACCTTACTCATATGACACTCCAGCAGGCTTCGCAGAAATTGAGCAGCGACAACTTGATTGCGACGATCGCCAAACACGAGAGTTCGACAACCGTACCCACGGGAGAGATCATCTCCCAGTCACCCGTCGCTGGAGTCAGCGTCCGCTCGGGTAGTTCGGTACAAATCATCGTGTCGAGTGGGTTGCCGCCGGTGTCCTTACCCACCAATCTGGTGGGCACGACCTGTGCGGCGGCGACTGCTCGACTTCGAACCCTGAAGATATCGGCTTCGTGCACCCAGACCGTGGCGAGTACGCGCACGCCCGCTGGTTTGGTCGCGGAAGTTCTCTATCACGCGACGAAGAACCCCCTCGCGGTGCCCGTAGGTTCGAAAGTCAACCTGGTGATCAGTACCGGGGCGGGGACTACGACCACCACGGGTGCCACCACCACAACGGCCGCCCCCACGACCACAACCTCATCGGCGCCCACAACCACGACGACCCTCGCGGGTCAAGGGCTGCGCCCAATGCCCAACGTGGTGGGCATGACGCGTGACCAAGTGAACGCGGCGATGCGTAAGGCTGAGTTGTACTACGTGACGCGTGGGCCAAACGCCAACACCACCAAGTGGACCAAGGTCGTCTCCTCGGTGCCGGTGGCCGGAACGCAGGTGAAATGGCACGCCACCGTAACATTGAACGTGCAATGACGGTTGGATGCGATCTGTGTGAAGCGGCGCTCATCACGACGCGCTACTACGAGGACGATCTCTGCTGGATCGCAGATTGCGAGATATGCCTTGTACCTATGGTGGTGTGGCGAGTCCATGACCCCGCGCCCCCTGAGGAGCTGAAGCAGGAACTCCAAGTTGCACTCGCGAAGGTGGCGAATCACGTGCTGGGCGAAGGAAACTGGTCACTGGACGACCACATGCGCAACATCCCGGATCATTATCACGCGCACGCGCGTCGAGCGCATCCCTGGGGCCGACAGACTTAGTTTCTGGATCGATTGCTCGTTACAATCGGTGCACGGCAACAATTTGAAGGGAATTCACGATGGGTGCACTGGATGGTCGCGTTGCAATAATTACCGGCGCGGGACGAGGGATTGGACGAGAGCACGCATTGCTCTTCGCGGCGGAGGGGGCCAAAGTTGTCGTGAACGACCTAGGCGGGTCGCTTGACGGTTCGTCCTCGGCGGCTTCTCCGGCGGAAGAAGTCGTCGCCGAGATCATCGCGATGGGTGGCGAGGCGGTCGCCAACCACGACAACGTCGCTGAATGGGAGGGCGGTGCTCGACTCGTGCAGAGCGCCCTCGACGCCTTTGGCGACCTACACGTACTGGTGAACAATGCGGGGATTCTTCGCGACCGCGTGTTGGTCAACCTGAGTGAGGACGATTGGGATGCGGTGATCCACGTGCACCTGAAGGGGCACTTCGTTCCCACGCGACACGCCGCGAGCTATTGGCGCGAGCAGGCCAAGGCTGGCAAGACCGTGAAGGCGTCGATTATCAATACGTCATCGACCTCAGGTCTGCTGGGGAATATCGGCCAATCCAACTACGGTGCGGCCAAGGCTGGCATCGCGGCATTCACCGTGATCATCGCCGAAGAACTTGGCCGCTACGGCGTTCGCGCCAACGCCATTGCGCCCGCGGCGCGCACGCGGATGACCGAATCCACCCCGGGGCTGTCGGACTATGTCGTTAAGCCCGCAGATGCTTCGGTCTTTGATGTGTGGGACCCCGCGAACATCTCGCCACTGGTTGCGACGTTGGCGATGGAGGATTGCGAGTCGACGGGACAGGTCTACTTCGTCCAGGGCGGGACTGTTCGAAAATTCCAGAACTGGACCATGACCGAGACCCTCGAGAAGAACGACCGCTGGGAAGTAGTTGAACTTGCCCAGCAACTGCCCACTTTGTTGAAGTGAGCGATCGGCGCCGATCGGCGCACGTTGATCGCGAGGACCCTGAAGGGTTGCTCAACGCCCGTTCTGATCCCGCGGGTGCGGCATTTGGCACCATGGGCACCGAGGCTGGCAGTGACCTGAATTGGATCTTGCTCCTGCGCGCTCGGGTGCAGGCACGAGCGGAAGGGTCGAGTCGCTATCCGTGGTGGGTGTTGTGGTCACTCCTGGCGGGGCTCTTCGCACTCAACTTCACGTTCACGGTGTTCATCGTTGCGCTCCCGACGGTGGCCACAGAGTTTCATACGAGCGTCACCGTGCTCACCTGGACCATGGTCGGACCGCTCCTGGCGTACGGGCTCGCGGCACCGATCCTTGGCAAGACTGGTGACATCTACGGGCACCGGCGTTTGTACCTGTTCGGACTGGCGGGTGCGATGGTTTCGGCGATCTTGACCGCACTGTCGCACAACGTGGACATGTTGCTCATCGCCCGCGCGCTCGACGGTGTCCAGGGCGCGGCGACCGGGACCGCGTCGGGGGCACTCATCAACATGGTCTTCAGGCCCGAGGAGCGGGTCAAGGCGATGGGGTGGTGGTCACTGATCGGCGCGGGAGGACCGGTGATCGGAGTGTCGCTGGGTTCACCGATCATCGCCGCGTATGGCTGGCGCGCACTGTTCTGGTTCCAGTTGGTGTTGATCGTGGTGGCCTTCAGTGTCGTGGTGATCCTGCTGCCGCGTCGACGAGGGCTCGATGAGGAGGACGCGCAGAGGAAGCTAGAAGCGCGACGTGAGTTTAAGAGAATGGATTGGATCGGCAGCTGGTCGCTCTCGTTCGCCGTGGGCACGTTCATGCTGGC
>JABBNY010000254.1 GCA_019352095.1 Acidobacteriota bacterium | reverse complement strand
ACTGGTCAAGGTCGACCTCCGAGAACCTCACCCTGGTCCCGGCGAGTTTCACGAAGGGGATACGTCGTTCTTGGACGAGGCGTCGGATGAATCTCTCGGAGCATCCGAGATGGCTGGCGGCTGCTCGAATGTCTAGGAGTGGTCGACCAAGGTAATCGCGACTGGATTGTTTGCGGATGACCGAAACCTCTCGAGAGTGAGGTGTTCTATCCACGGGATACCCCTACGGATACAGCAAGCCCACGGGTCATGTAAAGACCAACCGTTCTGTTGTTGGACATCAAATACCTCCGATGTTTGCGCGAGTCCCAACGGTCGCGCCGACCGGAAATTTCCGCTTGGCCACTTCGAGAAGGACATGACCTAGCTACCAATCAAGTCAAACGGGCCCTCTTCAGACTCCAATGATTCGTCCCAGTAGCGCTTGGATTCGAGTGGTCGTTTGACCCTTCGCCTCTGGCGACAGGTTGCGAACAATGACCGACAGAGAAGTTCCTCCACGTCCAAGTTCCCGATGAAGAAAATCTCGAATCTGGGCCAAGTCAGGCCCCTCGAAGTCAGCGGCGATGACTCCATCAGCGTTCGCCACCTCCAGGCACCTCCACAAATCCGTTGCGTCTCGATCTTCGCTCCTGACTCTGCGGGCACCCGCCTTTAGAAGGATCATGCTCTTCGAATCTGGTAGCACCACCCGGGCGTTGAGATGTTCTCCACTCGTCAAAACGAACTCTGCGTCGATCACGCACGGTTCGGCCAAGAACGCTTCGGCTAGTCCCGGGACTTCAGTGGTATTTACTTCACCGACCTGCCTCGAAGACCGCGCGCGTGACGTGTACGCGGGGATAAGGAGGTCAACGGTGGCTGTTCGCGCATCATCGACTCGACGCTCCCAACGATTTCCCTCTGTCTTGGTGTATCCGCGCTTCTCGATCTCCTTGACCAAGTGCCCTTCGGTGAGAACTCGAGGGGGCACGCCGTAGTCGGCGTCCCCCGTGCTACGAATCGCGATATCAACTCTCGTACGAAGGACGTGGAGCATCACGGCGATGCCACCCACCACTCGATAGCCGAGTTCGAGTCCCGCATCACGCATGGCCTCGGACACGTCCGCAATAGCGATCAAACCTCCATCAGTGGCCAGGGATTCACTGAGCAACAGAATCTGTAGAGTCGGAATGTTGCGAGCCTCTTGGAATGAATTCTCTGCCTTGGTCGGATCGTCGTTCCCAGTGGACACAACTCGAGACTCTTCGAAGGGTCCTTCACCCGAGCGTTCCCGCTCCCCGGAGTCACCCATGATGACTATTCGCTGGCTGCATCAGCCCAGCGCGCCAAGAAGTCGTTCGGCTGCTTCGAGTCGGTCTTCGCCGCCCAGATCGAAGAGGTCCCACACCTGCTGAACGGGGTGAGCAATTGGAATGTCGAGTCGACTGATCGGCCACGGTTCGAGTAGCGATTCATCTGACACTTGGCGAACAAGAATCGTGGCTTCACCTCGGGTCATCGCCGGCACGAACACACTGGGTGCGAGATCGAGTGATGCGTTGGTGTAAATCACCGTCAACGTCGGCGTTCGCCACGGTGCAATGAGGTCTGGTGCCAGGTCGGCACTCACAGCAAAGCGAACCTTTTGTCGATGAGCAGCTTCGACGACCTGACGAGCCTGCACGTAGGGCTGGTCGAGGCCGTAGAGAAGCGACTCTGAAACCATAAAGGGCCGATGATGCGTCACGTAGAGACTGACCATTCGACGACGCTGTTCGGGGTCGTGCAGACACTCGGCGTTGACGCCGTGGCGAACTAGGAGCTGAAGGATCTGAGAGATTCGCGGTTGGCTGACCTTCAGGTCTCGCGCCAGCGCCACCTGATTGACTGGTTCAGTGTCCACTACCAGACGGCGAACAAGTTGTGACGTTACCGGACCCCATCTGCGCACTCTGGACTGGGTTTGCATCACCATTATGGTCCAAGTATAAGTGTTCTATCCCCAACTAGCAAGAACACTTATACCCACTGTCGCTGCAGGGCTCAACGCCGCAGCCGCTCTCAACGGACAGCTAAGGAAGACGCTGAATTGGAAGACGCCCGCCGAAGCACTCGACGAACTCCTAGTCTCAGTTCAGGCTGGTGTTGCAAGCACCTCTTGAACCCGGTGGCTTGCACATTCCCCTACTGGCGAATCCAAGGGTGGGGCAGTGATTCGCCTTCTGGATTAGGAGATGATGAGTGGGACGCGTCACTACTGAAGGCGAATGAGTCCCGCGGTGGTGGGCGTGAATCCACAAACGTCGAAATAAAACCCGCTGAGCCTTTCCTCGAAGTCAACGTGGAGCCACTCACAGCCTGCTTCCCTGCTGGCCTCGGTGGCTGTAGCGACCAACTGTGCTCCGATACCTAAGTTTCTCCATGCCGGATTGACCATTACATCCTGAATCCAAGCATGTGTGTGGCCGTCCCAGATCACGTTGACAAACCCAAGCAAGAGATCCCCACCTCTAGCGGTTACCCAGCCAAGGCTGTGTTGCGCCAGCAGGGATCTCCAGTTGGTCTCGTTGGCAGCGTCAACTCTTGATTCAAACGCAACGCTGTGTAGCGTGGTGATCTCGGAGTTCTCGAACTCCCCTCGCCATTCGTAGGTGCAAGTCACGACATCATGGTATTCGGAAGGCTGAAGAACTGGAGTCTCTGGTCAGACGTGCACATTCGACTGGCGTCTATCCGGCTGGAGTTAGATCGAGAAGGTTGATTCGAATCAACCTGCAACCTGCAAAGTGCAAAGTGCAAAGTCGCTATCGCACTCTCACTTCTTAGACCTACTCTGGTCTCTAGTGAATCAAGATCATCATGAATCAGTGCCTCTAGCAGGAAATGTGACCGTCGGGATTGTTCGCATCGGCGACACAGTACGTCGTCCAGCGATGCCGTGGTCGACAAGCGTGGACGCCCTCCTGGCGCACTTTCACGATGTCGGTTTCGAAGGGGCACCTCGAGCGCACGGGTACGACGAGACCGAGCGTCAGGTTCTGTCCTTCATAGAGGGCTACGTCGATCCGGACCCCTCCGACCTCGACACCACCCGCCTAACCGAAGTGAGCCGGATGATTCGGCGCCTCCACGATGCGTCAAGCACGTTCGTCCCTCCTGTCGATGCGATCTGGAACGTCGCTATTCCTCCGGACGCCGAAGACCTCATCTGTCACCACGACTTAGCGCCGTGGAATCTCGTGCGAACAACCACCGAACTGACCTTCATTGATTGGGACGGCGCCGGCCCCGGATCGAGGCTGTGGGACTTGGCCTACGCCGCCCATGGTTTCGTTCCACTCTCCCCCGATGCTTCGATCAGCGACGATGCTGCAAGCCAACGTCTCGCTGCGCTGATCAACGGGTATGGTCTCGACCAGCAAGAGCGAATTCATCTGGTTGACCTTCTTGGCCCGCGTATCTGGTCGATGTACGAACTCCTGAGAAACGGACACGAGATGGACGTCCAGCCGTGGAGCCGGCTCTCGGACAAAGGACACGGAAAGATTGGCTCTTGTGACTCATCCGTGGGTCGCTTCACCCCTTCAAAACAGTCGCACGCC
>JABBNY010000253.1 GCA_019352095.1 Acidobacteriota bacterium | reverse complement strand
TCGTTGACGAAGAGGTTGTCGCGGCGTGAGACTATGGAAAGCAACTGTCAACTGAGCCGACAGCAGCGCCAACCTCAATAAAATTTCAAAACTATTCGGTGTCTTAACATTGATTGGCGGGATGACGTTGGCCCTGCCGTTGGTGGCAAACGCGGCAACGCCGACCAATGGGTCGGGAACGTATTGCGTGGCATCTACGTCGTCCAATACTCCGGTACAGTGTTTTAGTACTTTCGCGGCTTCGATTAGTTATGCGACACAAGGTCGAGTGTCTCTGGCTAACGCCACTGACGCCCGATATGTTTCACCTTCTGAATTAGGGTCGAATGTGGCTGTCTCGCCGACCAATTCAGTGCTCGCTCCTGCGAGCAACGTGGTGCTCGCCATCGACTATTCAGGCAGTGGCTACACGGGCTCCACGCTGGTCTGGACTGGCACGGGGTGCTCGGCGACCGTTGGCGGAGCAAATATGCCGTCGTCCTTCAACGATAAGACGAGGTCTGTCGCTGCCTACAGCGGATGTGCAACGACGCTGTTTGCGAATGCCAATTACGGATCACCCGCATATTTGATCGGCGTTAACGGTGCGGTCAGCGACATGGGAAGTTTTGACGACACCGCATCATCCCAGTTGTTCTGCAATTACTACGGCTGCGCCTAAGAGGCGGTTTCTAGCGTGAAATCTCACAACACGGTCTGCCTCAGATGAAGCAGACCGTGTTGTGAGACATGAGCCGAGGCATCGATCTCCCTGCCCCTTCTTTGGATTATTGGCCAGGTTGACGGAGATCGACGGCCAGTAACTCGATGACGTTGAATCCGACCACAAGGAAAGCGAGCCGCCGCAAACTCTTTACGTGGACGAAGGAGTTTGTGCCCAATTCGAAAATCGTGTCTATTGGAGCTGTCGAGTGGATCACCACTGGAACACCATTAATGCGAGGTCTAAGCCAATCCCCGCAGTGAATCACGGGGCTCAAACCAATCCGTCTCGCTGGCCCATTGCCACGCTGATAATTGCGTTGTTGTGGATAATGTACACGATCTTCCTCTTCAAGCAAGCCCTCTCCGTCCCTCCAGCCATATGGCAAGACTCCACTGCCTACGCCGCGGTTGCCTCTTCGTCACTGTTCCGCGCGACCTTCTGGGCCGGTGCCCGCCCACCATTCGTGCCCCTTGTCATGCGAATGGTGGGCAGCGGCGGTGGATTCGTAATACTTGAAACTGCTGTCGCCGCCATCGCATGGGGACTGCTCATGGTGGCAGTGGGTCTGCATGTACGTAAGGGCATTTCTCGCGTAATTGCTGCTGTCATGGTACTTGGCATTGCTAGTTCGAACCCCGTGGCCCTTTGGAATGGTTCGGTGTTATCAGAGTCACTCGCAATTAGCACGCTCGTATTGATGGTTTCCGCGTTGTTGTGGGCAGCCAAGGGAGTCACCCCGACGCGAATAGTTCTTGTGTGCGGATCAGCTCTCTGCTTTGCTACAACACGAGATTCAGATATTGCGACCGTCGCATTCATTGCTTTGGGGTGCTCAGTGCCGAGTTTCGCTCATCGTCGAGCCAACCTGCATCAATCTTCGCAGTGGGCATTACTGTCGGTCGTCTTGCTCTCAGTTGTTCTTGCTACTGGAGCGGGAGTTGTCGTCTCAGGTCGGGGCGCCACCAACGTCGCAGACGTCTACTCAGTGAGGATTTTCCCTTTTCCCAACCGAGTGGCTTGGTTCGCCGCACACGGCATGCCACAAGCGACGGCAATTGATCAGCTGGCCAGCACCACGCCGCCGTCCAGTTCTGACACTGCGAAGACACTCTTTGTACTGGGAACGAACAAGTTCGTGCACCTGAATCAGTGGTTTGAATCACGCGGCGAATCGACCTACCTTCTGTACTTATTGACTCATCCTGGTTACGATTTCACCGCTCCGCTGGTCCGTCCCGAATTGTCGTTCAACTTCGCGCACGGCAATCTCTACTTCTACGAAGCACGCGGCTGGACGAACTTTCCTGGCTCGGAATTCTTCTGGCCGCCGCTTCCTGGACTGATTGTCATTGCCGCCCTCACTGCGGCGATGACAACCTGGCGACGGTCCTGGCGAAATCTTCCGTGGCGTGTCGCTGTCATGATCTGCGTAGTCGGTGTTCTGACAATGTACGTAGCCTGGCATGGCGACGGCCAAGAAACCACGCGACACACCATTGAAGGATTCGTCGAAGTTCGTTTGGGACTTTGGATCGCCCTCGCGCTCGGCACGCTCGGGCAATCGAATACGTAAAGTTCTCACACACTTGGTCACCGTCTCGTCATCAACCCTGGAAGTTGATCATTTGGGATTCGCTGGCCGATTGCTGGTGTTCTCTCACGAGTTTCCAGTCAAATTGTTGTCGAGGAAGTTCGATGGTTCAGGTCTCGGGCGCTGGTGAGCGTGAGCATCGTCGATAACGGTTCACGTGGCTAGTCCGGACAGACTTGCGTGAATTCAGGATTGCCGTCGCCGGGCCGGATAGACGGGTACGGTTTCAAGAACAGTGATTTGTTGACGAGAGGCCGCGCCGTGTTTGCCCTGGTTGTTCGCTTTACCGTGCTCCCCGACCACCTCGAAGCCTTCGACGCGCTGGTTTCGGACACGCTGGCCCAGATTGCCCTTCACGAGCCCGGCACCCTCGTCTACCTGAACCACCAGCGTGACGACCATCCCCACGAGCGCGTGTTCTACGAGTGCTACCAGAACGAGGAGGCCTTCGAGGCTCACGAAGCCCAGGCCCACACGATTCGATTCCTCCACGAACGCAGCCAGCACTTGGCCGGTCCACCCGACGTGTGGCGCCTGGAATCGCTCGACGGTCTCATCCGTGGAGAACCGCGTGCGCGCTAACACGAACGGCGAGGTGAACGTCGTTGGTGCGCTGGCCAAGCAGTACCGGGGCGAACGTCACCTGACCCAGAAACAACTCGCCCAGGAGATCGGCATGTCCACGAGCTGGATCGCCCAGGTGGAACAAGGCGAGATCGAGGTCAGCGACGTACACCACCTCGGGCGCCTGGCCCAAGCCCTCGGCGCCCCGTTGAGTGAGTTCGTACTCGCCACCGGCGTGCCCGACGTTTCAGTGAACCTGCGCGAGCGCGACTACGTGGAGATGGTGCGCCAGTCAATTGCGGGCTTTCCGAACCCCGAATCACTGGTTCCCCACGCCAAAGCGACCGCGGCCCCCGTCAACATCGACCATTTGGAGGCCCAGACGCGCCGGGCCTGGGAACTCGTGCACGCGTCCTCTTACGAGGAACTCGGACACCTGCTCGCGCGACTCATCCCCGCCGCCGAAGCCGCGAGCCGTTCGTCGACGACGGACCGGGTACGAACCCTTCACTGTGTCGCCGACGCCTACCAAGTCGCCGCCTCGATGCTCGTGAAGGTCGACGACCACGGGGCCGCCTGGGTGGCGGCGGATCGGGCCATCACCGCCGGGGAACGCTGCGACGATCGCTGCCTCATCCTCGCCGGACAACTGCGCATGGCCCGCACGATGCTCGACTCGCACGACCGCAAACTCGCGCGCCACGTGCTCAAACGCGCGATGGCGATGGCGAAGGACGTGCAGAGTTCGCAAGACCCGGGTCTC
>JABBNY010000252.1 GCA_019352095.1 Acidobacteriota bacterium | reverse complement strand
CAACGGGATTCGAACCCGTGCCTCCACCTTGAGAGGGTGGCCATTTTCGCCGCTATTCATTGTGATTAAACCTGATTAACGGCACAATATTGATAACCCCAGAAGTCAGAAATTGGACAATGGGCGTTCTGCGGGCGTTAGCGATGATGCTTGAATTATCACTATGGCTAGACATTCCTGCGAGGTGCATCCATCGAATATGTCTCCAATAGTGGCAGTACATCGTGACCGAGAGATTGCAGATTGCCTTTTCATGACACTTCTCGACGAGCCCGTTGTGGTTTCTCCACATCAGCGCTAAGGAGTGGTGACGTGAGTTTCTCGTATCGCTCGAAGAGGAGGGTCAATCGGTCGGCGTCGGCCTCAAGGCGTCGTCGAGATCCGTAGCATGCTGCGACGACTCGATCGAGTTCGTCGTGTGCACGCGAAAGTACTTCGGGCATGGCCAGTGGGTCGTATAGATCCGCCAGTGATGCTGTCGGGAAGGAATTGCGAGCGGCCAGGATGGCGTCGGCGGCGCGGGTGAGGTGGGACTTGACGTCGTCAGTTAGGTCGGGGAAGGGGAACGCGTTGTAGGCAATATCAGGACTCATACGAATGTCGGACTTCAATCGTCCGCCCACCGTATGCACCCAGGCTGTGTACAGCGACGACTGCAGCAGTGCGAAGAGCCAGGGCTCGGCACCGTCGACGGCGAGCACCGAGTCGGCGGCGATCTCCCCAGGTCCGAACATCGCCATTGGGATGACCCGACGGTCCGCTGAAGAGTGACGTGGAACGCACAGCCACATCTTTGTGGGTTGGCGACGCTGAGTGAAGAGGGCCGGAGTTTTGGCCAGGATTTGCACTGATGGGGTCTTCGAGACTGTGGCGCGCCAGTGTGCGACGTGTGCGAGTCGCTCTTGCAGCACTGGTGAAAGACGCAGATCGTGCGGGGCGGCGTCGACGAGCCACAAGCACCAGCGTGGCTGGTTGCTCAGCATCTCCTTGGCACTGATGAAGGGCCGAACGTACTTTGCGGCGAGTGGGTCGGACATCACCATGGCATAGTCGTTGGCTTCGACGATGAGACCCCCATCGTCGGTGGGCTGGGAACCTTTAAGCATCTCGGGCACGCGCGCGAGTGGGCGCACGTGCTTGGCAATCTCAATGTTCGGGCCGTCCACCAAGAAGCAATTGATATTGGTGGCCCGGTGCTCGGTAGGTTGGCCCGTGGGGGTGTCGTACTCGAAGAGGCGCTTGGGGCGAGAGGATTCAACCGGGGAGAAACCGATGATGATGACGTGGACATTGGCCGTGCCCTGGGCCTCGCTGGCCCACTTGAAAGTGGTGTGGGCGAATACAATCTCGAAGCCCGCGCGCGATAGCAGCGGACCCATCGTGCGGGCTTGTTCGCCTTGGAAGAGAGAGTTGGTCGACACCATGGCGCACTTGATCTGGCGCCGGCCAACGTAGTCAATCGTCTTTTGGTACCAGCACGCCACGTAGTCAAGGCGACCCGTGCGCAGGTCGGTTGTCACGCGAGTGTGAAAAGTCAGACGATTGTCCTCTTGCTGAGCCGTTGACATCAGCGTCATTCCAATGAAGGGCGGGTTGCCGAACACGTAACTCGCGTGCTTGGCTGGAAGCACGTCGTTCCAATCGATGCGCAGCGCGTTATCGATTCGTATGTGTGGCGAGGTCGGGATGGGGAACCGTGCGAAGTATTCGCCAAACTCGGAGGAGAACTCGCGGTTAGCTTTGTGGTCCATCAAGTAGAGCGCCGTGCTGGCGATGCGCGCGGGGAACTCTTCGAGCTCGATGCCGTAGAACTGGCCCACCGTCACCCTTAGGAGGTGGCTCACGTCGAGCACCAGCACTCCATCACGCTTGGAGGCAGTGTTAAGGCGTCGCAACACCTCGGTTTCGAGCCGACGGATCTCTCGGTAGGCAATGACCAGGAAGTTCCCGCAACCACACGCCGGATCCAAGAATCGCAGACTAGCCAATTTCTTGTGGAAGGCGTTGAGTGCGGCACGTGACGCCGCGGTGGCGGTGGTACGAAGCGAGTCGAGCTCTGCTTCGAGTTCATCTAGGAACAGTGGGCGAATGGTTTTGAAGATGTTCTCCTCGGTGGTGTAGTGGGCTCCAAGGTGCCGACGCTCAGCCGGTGTCATGACGTTCTGGAACATGGATCCGAAGATGGCCGGGCTTATGGCCGACCAGTCGAACTTGCACGCTTCGAGCAGGGCAGTACGCGTGGCCTCGTCACAAGTGGGAATCGGCAGCGTGTTGGCGAAGAGGTCGCCATTGATGTAGGTGAAGACAGCTAAGTCGTCGTCGAGTTTGGCTGGGCGCTTCTCAGGTGACATGTCAAGGATCTGGAAGAGGTATGCCAGGGTGGAGCCGAGATCTGATCCGTCGGGTCGTGTATTCAAGAAGAGGAAGTGCTTGAAGGCGTCCTTCTCCCAAACATCGGTGTCATCGGCGAAGAGGCAGAACAAGATTCGTGTTAGCCATTCTCTGAGGGCGTGCTGGTCGTAGCCCGACGCCAGCACCGCGTCGTGGAGTTTGGCCATGTAGCCAGTGGCGACTAGGTTGGCCTCTTCTTCGTCAATGAATTCTGAAGATTCTTGGTGTCCCGCCAGCCACCAAAACAACTCCACGTGAGCCGGAAGTTCCTCGAGCGTGAACTTGCCCTCAGTACGCGCGCGGAGATCCTGCCAGTAGAAGTTCTGAAAGTCGCACGCGACAAGAAGCCACGGCGCGGCCGCGGGCTGCAGGCTGTCGAGGTAGTCGAATAGTTGGCCCATCGCTGCGTTGAGGTCTTCGCCACCGCTCTTGTGCTCGACGGCCATGTCACCTGGTACCAGGAGATCTATCCAGCCACGATTACCTGTTGAGAGACGTTTGGCGGCTTCTTCGAAGCGGCCCACCTCTTTGACCTCGCGACCGAAAATCCCCAGGAGGTCGTTCCAGAAGATTTGGCGTTCACTGGACTCAGAGGTATCGCCGGCGTGCTTCTTGGCGAAGAGGGCGGCTCGATTTCGCAACGCTTGCTTGGAGAGTTCGATTCGTTCGGGACGAGCGGTCATTCTCAGTCAGGCTAATTCAGGTTTGCGACATAGTCTCGATTCTCCGGGGTGCCGCATTCTCTGCGCGAACGCGCTGATTACGACTGAACTCGAGTCTCCTTGAAGAGTCAACTGTCTCCGGCAGTGGACTAACCATCGCGGGTGAACTTTCACCGACGACTGCCTACACCGTCGCCAACAACCTTTGAGTCGATCGTCTTGATTCATGACCCAAAAGTTCGTGAAGTTCTTGGAGGTTCGCACCGCCGCGTTTCGCTCGAGCAACATAGGTCCGCCTCAGCAGGTGCACCATAGAGCCAGTTCGCGGTTCTACTCCGGCCCGGGCAAGTAGTCGAGCCACCAGCCGATAGAGCGCCCTGGCGCTGAACGGCGCTCCATTTGCCCGCACAAACAGGGCGTCGTCGCCTCTGATCGTACCCGTGCGCTCGCGTCGTTCAAGGAGGTATTTTCGCAAGACAACCGCCGTCTCCTCTGGCACCGGCAAGCAGCGCTCCTGCCCGCTTTTGCTTGAGACCGTTAACGTTGCTGAGCTACCAATCTCGGTGAATTGGCGCACCCGTACGTTGAGGAATTCA
>JABBNY010000251.1 GCA_019352095.1 Acidobacteriota bacterium | reverse complement strand
GAGTTGGGCTCATCTCAACTTGTAGGAGTCATATGTCCATGTCCTTTGCCGACCTTGGTGTGCCATCTAACCTCGTCGAACGCCTTAATTCGTTCGGCATCAACGAGGCATTCCCCATCCAAGAGGCCGCAATCCCCGACGCATTAGCCGGTCGCGACGTAGTTGGAAAGGCTGCAACGGGATCTGGAAAGACCTTGGCGTTTGGCCTTCCCCTCATGGCTCGCCTCGGCAAGGCACGCCCGCGCAAGCCTCTCGGCCTTGTACTCGTGCCTACCCGCGAACTCGCGGCCCAGGTGCAAAAGGAGCTCGCCAACCTCACCGATGACCGCGGACGACGCGTTATCTGTATCTACGGTGGCACGTCATACAACGTGGCGCGAAAGGCGCTCAACTTCGGCGTCGACGTCGTAGTGGCCTGCCCAGGTCGACTGGAAGACATGCTCGAACAAGGTGCACTCGACCTCTCATCAATCACGACCGTGGTCGTCGACGAAGCCGATCGCATGGCCGACATGGGCTTTTTGCCTTCGGTGCGACGCATCGTCGGAGCCACACCCCAGGATCGTCATGTCATGCTCTTCTCGGCGACCATGGGCCCCGATGTCAAGTCGCTCGTACGCGAGTTCACCAACGATGCAGTCATTCATGATGTCGTGGGCGAAGAGGCTCCGAGCGATGTCGATCATTTCTTCTGGCGCGTACCTCGTGACCAGCGTCCTCAGATCACCGCCGACATCATCGAGCAATACGATCGGGCGATCATCTTCACCCGTACTAAGCACGGCGCAGACCGTCTCGCGCGGCAACTCGAAGAGCGCGGTATCTCTGCGGTGCCCCTCCACGGCGACCGCACCCAAGCACAGCGCGAACGCGCTCTGCGAAGCGTCAAGAGTGGACAGATTCGTGTTTTGGTCGCAACTGACGTTGCCGCTCGTGGTATTCACATCGACCTCTTGCCGGTCGTGGTGCACTACGACCCGCCGGCGCAGGCCACGGACTATCTACACAGGTCGGGTCGCACCGGTCGCGCGGGTGCGACTGGCGCAGTGATTTCACTCGTAGGCGAAGACGTCATTGGTCAAGTCAAGCGACTGCAGAAGGCATTGGGCCTCCCCACCTCCATCGAACCTCGAGAAGACGCTCTGGCGATCCGTCTCGGCTCAGTCGACGACGCTGTCGCGGCCGAACGACTCGATGACCGTGGCGGTAAGGGACGCTCAGAACGACCGACATCGCGTGGCGCCGATCGTGGTCCGCGTGGTTTTGAGCGTGCTCCTCGTCCCGAGCGTGGTTTCGCCGAGCGCGGTGCTCGTAGTGACCGTCCCGAGCGCGGTGCTCGTCCTGAGCGCGGATTCGCCGAGCGCGGCGGGGCAACACGCGGCGCCAAGAATGGAGAAGCCGTAGTCAGCTTCTTCAATGACTCCAAGGGCTTCGGCTTCGCGAGTGACGACAAGGGCGACGACCTGTTCATCCATTTCTCCAACATCGTCGGGGACGGATTCAAATCGCTGACCCAGGGCCAGAAGATCACGTTCGAAGAAGCGCATGGTCCGAAGGGCCGCGAAGCTCGTAACGTCCGCGCCGTGGGCGGCGGTCGAGAGCGTCGCTACTAAGGTTTCATTCCATGTCTGAAAAACCACTCGTAGAACCTCACCTCGGTCCGGCCCCTGATGATCTCCTCATTGAGGACATCACAGTGGGTACGGGCGAGGAGGCAACCAAGGGTCAGACCGCCGTGGTGCATTACGTTGGCGTAGGCGTCACGAGCGGCGAGCAGTTTGATGCCTCCTGGGACCGTGACGAACCGTTCTCGTTCCCCTTGGGCGCGGGATATGTGATCCAGGGTTGGGATCAGGGCGTGATGGGCATGAGGGTTGGCGGTCGACGTCGCCTCGTGATCCCTTCACGTCTGGGGTACGGAGAACGTGGCGCGGGCGGCGTGATCGCCCCGGGCGAAACCCTCATCTTCGTCGTGGATCTCTTGGAACTTCGTTAATCGAGTCGCTGTACCGGCAGGTCCGTGGCGAGCATTCGTTGATAGTCGCCGTACCTTTCGCAGCAGATTTCTGCGAGCAATCGAAGTCTCTCATTGGGGTCGCTCAAACTCAGCACCTTGAACTGATCGAGCGATGACATCGGTGTCATCGAACACAACTGCCAACTTCGCACCCAGGGATCCGCATCCATCTCACAGTTGCTCTTCAGACGCTGGTCGGCGAACACTTCACTCTGGAGTGCGCGAAGTGCGCGCACGGCCGACTCAGTCGATTTCAACAAGGCGGGCTCAATCCCAACCTCGTCACAGCAACGATCACGCGTCAGCGCCTGAGGGTAGGGCGCATCGTCCAACCACGACGAGACCTCAACACACGAGATACCCTCGATCATCAAAAGGGTCTTTCCATCGTCCATACACTGAGAGCCGAGAATCTGAACCACGGTGGCCACCGAGGTGCGTTGATCGCCGCCTCCAACTTCATAGCCCCGTTCGATCAAGCACGTTCCAAAGCGATTATCGGGCTCGATATCAATAAGCATCTGCTTGTAACGACTCTCAAAGACACATAGACCGACGACCTGGTGAGGAAAGATCACCATTCCCAAAGGGAACATGGCCAGTCGTCGATTCGTCACATTCCCACACTAAGGGTGAGCAAACCGTGAACGTGCTTATCTTTGTGCCAGCGTCTGCGCCAACTTGCGCAGCGCCCGACCGCGGTGCGAAATCGCATTCTTCTCCTCGGGACTCATCTCAGCCAAGGTACGACCGCCCCCGTCTTCGGGCAGGAAGACGGGGTCGTATCCGAAACCCTGGTCTCCGCGTGGTTCGTCGGCGATGGCACCATTCAGACTCCCCTCCACGACGAGTGGTTCCCCCTCGGGATACGCCACCACCACGACCGTGCGGAACCGTGCGGTGCGCTTCGGATCACTCACCCCTTCGAGGGACTCCAGGAGCTTGACGACATTATCGGCGTACGTGGCGTTCTCGCCGGCGTAGCGGGCGCTGTACACCCCAGGGGCGCCGTCGAGCGCGTCGACGAACAACCCGGTATCGTCCGCGACCGCGGGTCGACCGGTGGCCCGCACGAGAGCGCGCGCCTTCAATAGGGCGTTGCCTTCAAGGGTGTCCGCGTCCTCCTCCACGTCAGCGACGTGCTCCGGGCGCTCGAGGAGTTCAATGCCCAGGCCTTCCAGCACCGCGCGCATCTCATTCGCCTTGTGCGGGTTGGCGGTGGCGAGGACGAACGTGTTCATTTAACTCGAACCGCAGGTGGAGTTGCGAGCACGAGGCGCTGGGCCTCGTGTATCTGCGCAATACCCGCCGCGGCGAGATCGAGCAGCTCGTCAAGTTCATCTCGAGCGAAGGCCTCTTGCTCGGCGGTCCCCTGGACTTCCACGAAGCGACCTGACCCGGTCATCACGACATTCATGTCAGTATCGGCACGAGAATCCTCCTCATAGGGAAGATCGAGCATCGCCACTCCCCCGACGATGCCCACTGACACCGCAGCGACGAGATCGCTGAGGGCGTGCTCTTGAAGCTTTCCCTCCAGGACCAGTCGAGAAATGGCATCGTGGAGCGCAACATATCCGCCACAGATCGAAGCGGTGCGTGTTCGACAATCTGAGGTCCGAAGTTCGCCTG
>JABBNY010000020.1:15689-22643 GCA_019352095.1 Acidobacteriota bacterium | reverse complement strand
TCCAGTGCAGGGTCGCCGCGTGCTCGCCAAAGGCCGCAATCGTCGGGTAACCGGTCTCGTAGCCGTCGAGGCGAGCGCGCGCGCCAAAGGTGACTTCGATCTGGCGTTCGCTCAAGGGTGTGTCAGATTGCAGAAGGCGAGCGACGTCGCCGAATCCCCGGATCGTCGCGTCGACCGCGTCGCGCAGTTGTTGAATCTCCCAGGCATCCTTGACGAGTCGCAGTTCGGACACCACGGCACGAAGTTCACGGTTGTCGACAGCGTCGTACTCCTCGATCAGGGAAGCAACGGGAGCATCGACGTCGGGCAAAAAGCGAGCGTGGCCGCACGCACGCAGCGTGACGGCCAACTCGCTCAGCGGACGGCACTCGATGCCCAACTCTTGGCTTCGCTGGTCGAGGCTGGGGCGACGTCCCACCCAGAGTTCGCCCGTGAAGAAGTCCTTCCAAAATTCACCGTTGTCGCGCTCGGAAGGTGGCTGGAGGAACAGTTGCGGCTCATTGGTCGGCGACATGACCAGCACGCCATTGGGTGACTGGTCGCCCGTGAGCCACGCGTACTCACTCGACGTGCGGAAACGATAGAACTGGTCGCCGTTGCGGCTCACCGGATTCCCCGAACACACCACCAGGGTGGAGTCGGGTAGCGCTGTGGAGAGTCGCGCACGTCGACGCGCCAGGAGCGTCGGCGTGGGCGAGGGAGGTGAGACGAAGGGTGGCTGAGGCCCCCAGCCACCCTTCATGAAGTGATCCAGCGTCGTCGAGGTTGGATCGTTGAAACTACCCGGATCCAACCTCGACGAAATCGAAGTCTCGGCGGCTACCACTACTTCGGTCATTTCGCTGTCATGGCCGCGACGTGCGAGGCGACGTTCACTTGGAGAGCCAGACGTTGGGCAAGTCGCAGTTCAAGCTGTACCAGAAGAAGTTGCAACCCTTCAGGTTCGAGGAGTGGTAGACCGGCCACTTCTGCACATTCACCGGAACGATCGCCACGTCCTTGACCGCCTGCTTGTTGGCCTTGGCCCAGGCGGCGGACACCGCCGCGGGCGTCGTCGCCTTCAGCGCTTGCGTCACGTCCGCGTTCAAGACGGCCGACGAATAGCCACCGAAGTCGTTCGAACCCAGACCCGGGGCCGTCAGAAGTGGCACGACCGTGGAACGACCGTTATTACCGAACCAGTCGGGGATCCATCCCGGGGGAGCCACGTCCCAGAGACCGCTCTTCGCGCTGGACGGCTGGGTGAGGTACTTGCCGTAGAAGTCCGACTGCGTTGCGGGGACCAGAGTCACCTTGAAACCGGCGAGCTCCAAACTGGCCTGCAATGATTGACCGACGCGCGGTCCCGGGTCCGTCGTCGAGTAGAGCAACTTGATGGCGACGCCGTTGGGGTAGCCCGCCTGCTTGAGGAGAGCCTTGGCCTTGGCGGGGTCGCCCGCACCATTCTTGTCCGGAAAGGGATTGAAGCCCTTGACGTAGCCCACACTGCCCGGCAAAACGACCTGTGAGGTGGTCGCCGCGATCGCGGGACCGCCCAGAATCTGCACGATGGCGTTCTTGTTCACCGCGTAGGCGACGGCCTCGCGAACCAGCTTCTTGGTCATCGGACCGTGGTACTGGTTGAGAGCGAGGTACGTGCCCAGGTCCACGTAGTTGTTGCCTGACGGACCGATGATCAGGTTCGGGTCCTTACTCGCGGTGAGTCCGGGGATGTCCTGGGTTGGGGGAGTCACGTCCCACTCCATGTTGCCGGTGCCGACCTGGAGTTGTTGTTGCACGCTCGTGGCAGTCAGACCCTCGGTGACTTGGATCCCGTTCACGTACGCGCTGCGCAAGGGGTCGCTCGACTGGATCCACGCCGGATTGCGCGCCAACGTGATCGACTTACCCGCGGTGTAGTTTGTGATTTCGTAGGGTCCGTCCGAAAGGGTATGCGCGCGAAACTGCGCACTGTCGGGGAGGTAGTTCATGTACTCGACGGGACGCGCCGAGCAGAATCCCTGGGAGAGGATGTTGAGGAAGTCCGCCGCGGGTGACATCAGCGTGAACACGATCGTCGTTGCGTTGACCGCCCTCACGCCCGCGAGGTTATGTCCGTTGACGAACGTCTTGATGCCCGCGACGGTGGCCGGGGCCTTAGCGAAGGCGTTGCAGTACGCCGACATACCGACGATGGTGGAGGTGAAGTAGCCGCTGGCGCCACTGGGCGACACCGGATTGCAGAGCATCTTGAACTCGCGGACGAAATCTGCCGCCGTCACCGCGCGTACGGGCGACGTGTTCCACATCACGTTGCTGCGAAGGTGGACCGTGTAGGTCTTGCCACCATTGGAAATGCCGCCATTGGCCACCGTGGGAATTACCGTGGCCACATCGGGCTTGATCACGAGTTGTGAGGCGAATGAACCTCGTGAATCGTAACTAAAGAGTTGTCGCGCGTAGGCGCGGTTGAGCATGTTGGAGACGGTGTAATACGCGCTCACCGTGTCGAGGTTGAAGATGTCACTCTGGCCCAAGACCTTGAGTATCCCGCCTCGCTGAGGGCCGCTCGCGGCCCCAGCGGATGCGGCCGTAATCGCCCCTTGGGTTAGACCGAGGGTCAACACCGACGCTGCGGTCATTCCGACGATCAATCGAGTGTGCTTGCGTGGCATTTTCGTGAAAGTTGTAGGAGAATCCGACGGGTCCCCCTGTAGAAAATTAGATTTCTTCGGTAGCTTCATGTCTCCCCTTCGTGTCACGCCCTACGCTCAGAGGCGAGGTCGAGAGAAAAATATCACATGGTACTGATGACAACAAGTGCGTCGCAGATATATAACATTCTTGAAACACCAAAACCGTCGAGAACCCGACGTCACGCATTGGGAGAGCGCCATCTAGTGGCTACCAGCGTGTTCGACAGGAGCCCACGGTGCCCAGGAGGTGAGGTCGCGTGGACTACGTCAACCTAGGTCGTTCGGGCCTTCGTGTCTCGCGACTCTGTCTGGGGATGTTGAGCTTTGGTCGCAATCCCAGCCGTCCGTGGGTGCTCGAGGAAACGGCGGCGGCCCCACTCGTGCGACGAGCTCTTGAGGGCGGAATCAATTTCTTCGACACTGCCGATTCCTACAACAGCGGTGAGAGCGAGGTGACGACGGGGCGACTCCTTCGGCGCTTCGCCCGTCGCGACGAAGTGGTCGTCGCGACCAAAGTGTTCCTGCCGACGGGCGCCGGAGTGAACAACGGCGGATTGTCGCGCCGCCATATTCTTGCGTCGATCGATGCTTCGCTGCGACGTCTTGACATGGACTACGTCGATTTGTACCAGATCCATCGCTTCGATCCCCACGTTCCTGTGGAAGAAACGATGGACGCGCTGAACGACGTCGTGAAGTCCGGCAAAGTTCGCTACCTCGGTGCATCGTCGATGTACGCCTGGCAGTTCCAAAAACTCCAGTTCGCCGCGAGGCGCGTGAGCGGACGTCAGTTCATCTCGATGCAGAACCATTACAACTTGATCTACCGCGAGGAGGAGCGCGAGATGCTGCCCCTCTGTCGAGATCAGGGTATCGGAGTTCTCCCCTGGAGTCCCCTGGCCCGCGGCCTGCTCGCCGGTAATGTCTCGGGCGGCGGCGTGCCACTGACGAATCGCGCTCGTACCGATACATTTCCTGATGGGCGTTACGATCATCCCTCCGACGCGGGGGTCATTGATCGTCTCGCCGTCCTCGCTCAACGTCGTGGCGTGACCCCAGCCCAGATGGCTCTCGCGTGGCTATTGCACCAGTCGGTAGTCACCGCGCCCATCATCGGGGCCACTCAGGTGCACCACATCGATGACGCTCTCGGCGCGACGACGTTCAAATTGCAACGAGAAGAGCGTATTGAACTCGAAGGGCCTTATCGCCCCCATCACGTCCATGGACACTAACTTTCGCCGGGCGACGCCGCGTTCGCGCGACGTCTTAGTGGTGTCCCTCGTAGGGTTGCGCCAGGGTGAGGAGGCGAGGCGACGATTGAACGCCGATGCGCGATGCCGCGGTCGACACTTCGATACGACGCACCACGCGCGAGCCCCTAAAGTTCCGATGTGATTCTGGGTGGTAAGTATTGATGACGACGATGAAGGACTGTGGGTGATCACGTGAAGCATGGTGTCTTCGTCCCCCCTTTCGACGGCCTCGCGGACGTCGAGCGGATGGCGGATTTGGCGGTGCTGGCAGAGGAATCAGGCTGGGATGGTTTCTTTGTGTGGGATCACCTGCGATATGCGGCGCCAGTGCGCGACATTCTGGACCCCTACGCGTGCCTCACTCTCATAGCCGCTCGGACTTCACGCATCGCGCTGGGGCCCATGGTGACGCCACTGATTCGTCGTCGTCCTCAGGTGGTGGCGCGTCAGGCGGTCGCGATCGATCGCCTCTCCAAAGGTCGACTCATCATGGGTTTCGGCATTGGTGATGACTACCCCGACGGCGAGCTCGCCTGCTTCGGCGAGTTGACCGTCGCCGCCGAGCGTGGACGTGCGCTCAATGAGGGAATCGAGATTTTTCGGGGCCTGGTTTCCGGCGAAGAAGTGAACATCGCCGGTGAATTCCTGAAATCGCAGGAAGTCGTTTTCCTTCCAGCGGCCTATCGTCACGAAGGCATACCGATCTGGACAGCGGGCCGATGGCCCAACCCGGCACCCATTCGTCGCGCCGCTCATCATGAGGGAATGATGGTCATCCAGTTGACCGAACCAGAGCAAATCTACGAGCTCAAAGGGAAGTTAGCCGGAGCCGGAGCCGACCTCGCCCACTTCGACATTGCGCTATGGGGCCAGCGCGATGAGAACATGGTGTATCGCCACGACGAACGTTACGCCGAGTGGGCGGAGGCGGGGGTCACTTGGTTCCTGACGGGACCGGGACCGTACAACCTGATTTTCGAAGAGGCCTGCGACTATGTCGCGGCTGGTCCGCCGCGCTACTAAAAGGGGACGGACCAACGTTGGTTGTCGAGATGCTCTTGTCTCTGCGTCGCAACGCTTCTCAAAGCTGCAGCGCCCGCCGTGTCGAGATCGTGGAGTCACCATCTTGATGGAGTGACCATTTCGGTGACGTTGGTAATGGAATTACCAGAATCAGGCGTGGGTCCGCGCGAGTTAGTGTGGGCTCTTGACGGGGGCGACGTGACGTGATTGAGAGGAAGTCAGTGACGAAGGCTCGACTTCAATGAATGACATTACCGACCGTTCCTTGGATTCTTTGGCGAACGACTCGTGTTCGCAGGCTCGTCGGCTGATCCTTGAGGCGGAGCGACTTCGTACGTCGCACGAAAAGGCCAATAGGCAACGCTTCGCTCGACTTCTGCGTGATCGTAACGCCATCGAAGTCACGATGACCTTGACCGATGAGGTGATGCGGGTCAGTGCACGGACCAGTGCCGCCGGAATCCTGCGCGCTGCGGCGCGGCGCTCGTCGGTGGCCGGATTCGGCGCCTTCAATGCCGTGGGTCTGCGCATCGTTGCTCTCGTTTCTCGTGTCGCACCATCCTTGGCTGTCAGAATCACCCACGTAAGAGTCCGGAGTCTCTCGAAGGATCTCATCCTTGCTTCTGAAGCACCATCACTCCGGCGTCACTTGGCGCATCGCAGGCAAGAGGGTCTCGCTCTCAACATCAACGTTCTCGGCGAAGCGGTCTTGGGTGATCGAGAAGCCAACGAGCGGCTCAACCGCGTCCTTGAGGTCATGCGTCGCGACGAAGTGACGTACATCTCGGTGAAACTCTCCGCGATCGTGAGTCAGATCACGACGATTGACCACGCCGGATCACTGGTCAGGGTGGTGGATAAGCTTCGCGTCCTTTATCGGGCGGCGCAGACGAATCAGGTCTTTGTCAATCTCGACATGGAAGAGTACCGCGACCTTCGACTCACCGTCGCGGGTTTTTGTACGGTCTTGTCCGAGGCTGAGTTCGCCGGCGTGACGGCGGGCATAGTCCTGCAGGCTTACCTTCCTGATTCGCACGCCGCCCTCGACGAGTTGCTGGCCTGGGCGAAGATCCGCCGCGACCACGGTGGGGCACCGATCAAGGTTCGACTCGTCAAAGGTGCGAATCTCGCCATGGAGCACGCCGAGGCACAACTTCACGGCTGGACCCCGGCTCCGTTCGGGTCGAAGGCCGACGTCGACGCGAGCTACCTGCGACTCGTGGACATCATCTTGCGCGCCGAGAACGCCGACGCCGTTCGTGTGGGCGTCGCGAGTCATAATCTCTTTGATCTCTCGTGGGCGCTCGACGTGGCGCGCGCGCGTGGCGTGACGGGTCAGTTGGACATCGAGATGCTCGAAGGGATGGCCAACGCCGAGGCGCTCGCCATCGCCAAGAGCGGACCCCCCGTGTTGCTCTACGCGCCCGTCACCCGTCATGATGACTTCGCCGCGGCGGTGGCCTACCTCGTTCGTCGACTCGACGAGAACACGTCGGACGAGAACTACTTGAAGGCCGCCTTCTACATCGCTCAGAATTCGAGGATCTTCGCGGAGCAGCAGCAAAGGTTCCTTGATTCGGTGGATCAGCGCCACCGAGTGGTGACGGAGTCGCGACGTCATGTTGCGGAGCCTCTTCGGGGACCGGACCGCTTCGACAACGCGGCGGACGGTGATCCCACGGACCCGACCTACGTGAGCGATGTCGCTCGCTCCCTCGAGGCGGTGCGGGCTCTACCCGTGCACGAGATCCCACTCGTCATTGAAGGTTCCGAAGTTCCGGGTGAGCAGTTCGACGACGGGCGTGATCCCAGTGACAACGGCGCCGTGTGGTATCGCTACGCCGTGGCCACGAACGAGCAGGTCGACCGCGCGGTGACGAGTGCTCGGGCGGCACTCACTGGGTGGGGGGCTCGGAGTATCTCAGATCGTCGCGCCATCCTTCACCGGGCGGCCCAAGTGATGGAGGATCGTCGCGCCATGACGATCGCCGTCATGGCGC
>JABBNY010000020.1:0-15679 GCA_019352095.1 Acidobacteriota bacterium | reverse complement strand
ATGGCGCGCGACGGGGGCAAGACGGTGAGCGAGGCGGACCCCGAGGTCAGTGAGGGAATCGACTTCGCGCGTTTCTACTCCTCATGCCATGACGACTTCGCGGACTCGGCGCCACTCGGGGTCGTGTTGGTGGTTCCGCCGTGGAACTTTCCCTACGCCATCCCCACGGGCGGTGTCTGCGCCGCACTCAGTGCGGGCAACGTGGTCATCCTCAAGCCGGCGCCCGAAGCGGTGGCCACGGCCTACGAGTTAGCCCAGCACCTCTGGGCCGGTGGCGTGCCGCGTGACGTGCTGCAGTTCATGCCCACTCGTGACGACGATACGGGGCGGCGCCTCGTCACTCACGAGGGCGTCGACGGCGTGATCCTCACGGGCTCCTTCGATACCGCTCGGCTCTTTACGTCGTGGAAGCCCGACATCAATCTGCTCGCCGAGACCAGCGGCAAGAACGCCATCGTGATTTCGTCCTACGCGGACATCGATCTGGCGGTCAAGGACCTCGTGCAATCAGCTTTCGGTCACGCGGGCCAGAAGTGCAGCGCCGCGAGTCTGGCCATCGTGGACCAGACGATTTACGAGAATCCGGCCTTCTTTCGACAGTTGAGCGACGCGGTGCAGAGTCTGGTGGTTGGACCGGGTTACGAACTGGCCACCACGGTGGGCCCCATCATCCGCGGTGCGGAGCCGATGCTGGCGCGCGCCTTAGAGCAACTCGACCCGGGGGAGTCCTGGTTGGTTCAGCCCGAGGCGCTCGATGAGGCTCGGCTGCAGTGGCGTCCGGGTGTCAAGATCGGCGTCAAGCCCGGATCGTGGAGTCACCAGCACGAATGGTTCGGACCGGTGTTGGCCGTGATGCCCGCACCGGACTTCGCCACGGCCTTGGGCTGGCAGAATGACGTCCCCTTCGGGCTCACGGCCGGGCTGCAGTCGCTCGACGAAGCTGAGTGCCAGAACTGGATCGACCACGTCGAAGCGGGCAACGTCTACCTGAACCGAGGAGTCACTGGCGCAGTCGTGAATCGTCAACCCTTCGGTGGCTGGAAGCGCAGCAGTGTGGGGCCGACCGCCAAGGCGGGTGGGAGCAACTACGTCAATTGCTTACGACGTTGGCCCCGCGTCACCGACGCTGGCGCGGCGCTCAGCGAACTGACGACGTGGTGGCAGAAAATTGGATCCCAGGCTCTGGATGAGTCAGGACTTAGCGTGGAAGTGAATGTCCAGCGTTACCGGCATACGCTTGCGCCAATCGTCGTTCGGATAGATGACACCTACGACACGGTCCAAGATCAATTCCTTTCGAGCATCGCTCGCGTCACCGGGGCGAGGATCAACTTAAGTGCGAGTCGTGACGTGAAGAGCGTGACGACCCTGATGAGCGTGACACTCGAAAGCGTTGACGAACTTCATTCGCGAAGTTCAGGGATTGGAAAGGTGCGCTGGCTCAGCGGCGAAACCGCTCCCGTCGAAGCATTGTTGAGTCATGGTGTCTCGACCGACCGTCGACCACTCGCTCAATCGGGCGCCATTGAAGGCCCACGGTGGCTCCTAGAACAGAGTGTGGCGATGACGTGGCACCGCTACGGCAATGTCAACGCCGGGCCAAAACCTCGGGGCGGAGGTCTCGGTGAAGATTAGTGGAGATAATCGCTGACGGGAGGGATCGGCGTGTGAGGCGTTCGCGGACGTTCCAGATTCGAACTCCACGGGCGCGCGTCGGCCAGGTAGGTCCACAATCAGGATTTTCCGCCGCGCGAGATCTGACGTGATCGCGTTGGAATATCCGCACAGTCACGGGCGAACGTTCCGACACCGCTCCGACGCCCAGTCGGATGATCAACGGGTCGCGAGTCACCTCGGTCCTGTGGTGGATTCGAAATAGTCGAATGCCAGAAGTGACGACATCATGAGCGAGTCGCAGCAACTGTTCATCGCACCACGGGAACTGTCGGACTCAACCATTGCGGTCACCATCGGCCATCGAATATACGATCGCAACACAGATTGGATCGGATTGTAACCAGTTGATGAATTTATTCGCATGGTCGCTCGCGAAGCGGACGATCGCATCACTATAAAAGTTCAGGTTATGGTGCAGATTCATAGCAGCGTCGGTGGGGAGTACCGGCACTGCAGTGATATGTGAAACATTAAGAACACCTCAGATTTGTAAAATTTGCTGTGATACATTACTCACAGCATGAGGTCAAGTTGTCCGAAGTTTTTCATCAATCGGAGTATCTCAATGAGGGAGGCAGTGTGAACAGGAATTCATTTAAGGCGAGAATTTTGGCGTCGGGTGTCGTGGTTGCGGGAATGCTCACCGTCGTGACGGGGGCGACCGGCGGCGCGGCGTCGGCGGCAGCGAAGTCGTCTCCATATCTCATTGGCGTGCCGATGCCCATGACGGGGGCTGAGGCCCAGGCAGGAACACAGATCTACAACGCTGAGCTAATGGCCGCGCAGCAGATCAACAAGAAGGGTGGTGTATTGGGGCACCAGCTGAAGTTGATCGAACAAGATGACGCGTGTGACGCAGGTACCGCCGTGAACGCGGCCAATCTTCTCGTCTCCAAAGGCGTGCAAGCGGAGGTCGGTGGCTACTGCTCCGGTGCGACTCTGCCGGCGGAGCCAATCATCGCGCGAGCGGGGATTCCCTACGTGATGCCCGCCGCGAATAGTCCCGAATTGACCACCGGTGGCTACAAGAATGTGTTCCTGATCGACCCCTCGGGTGCGGGAGACGGTGCGGAGGCGGCGGCGTTCTTCAAGCAGCAAGGCATCAAGAAGATCTTCATCATTGATGACCAGTCGTCGTTTGGCGTCGCTATCGCGAATGCGGCCGCCAAGGATATTAAGGCTAACGGCGGCACGGTCACCGGTGGTGTCCAGTCGATTCCGGCTACCAGCAATGACTTCTCTGCGGTCATTTCGCAGATCAAGAGTTCTGGCGCGAAGGGAATCTACTGGTCGGGCTACTTCGCCCAGGCCGCGCAGTTCGCGACCCAGCTCAACGCAGCAGGGATAATCGGCGCCCACGGCTCGGCGAAGTTCGTTGTTGCCGACGGGTCGGTGGACGCGACGTACTTGTCGGGAGCGGGCGCGGCCGGGAACGGGACCTATGCGACGATCGCTGCGTTGGCTTCGGGTGTGGGTAACGTTCTGGGAACGCATGCCGACCAGGTATTCAATGCTGCGTATCGCAAAGAGTTCAAGGCGGCTCCTGGTCCTTATTCGACCTTTGGCTACGACGCGATTACGGCTCTGGTCCTGGCGGCGAAGGATGCCAAGTCGATTGCGCCGGCTCGGGTGATCGCTAAATTGCACACGCTGTCCTTCAACGGTCTGACGGGAAAGGTCTCGTTCGACAAGACAGGCAATCGCCTCGGGGCCGTGATGGACCTGCTCGAAGTGGTGAACGGGAAGTACACATTGGCAAAGCCGCAACCGAAGCTGTAGTCACAATCTTTCAGATCCAATGCACGAGCCGTTCAGCGGGGGAAGCCTCATCACTTCCCCCGCAGAACGGTTCGTTCTCGTGAACGGCGATCGATTCCGGTTCACTTCGGTGTCTACCGTAAATGAAAGGGGGCGTCGTGTCGCTCTTGCTCAATGAAATAGGTAATGGAATATTTCTCGGCGCGTTCTTCGGTTTGGTGGCTCTCGGGTACAGCATGGTCTATGGAATTCTGCGCTTGATCAACTTCGCGCACGGGGATTTCTACATGGTGGCGGCGTTTGTCAGTTACACGATCCTCGGGGCCGTTGCGGTCGGCCACAGTCACGGTCATTGGTGGACCGTCGTGTGGGTGGGCCTCGTCGTCATGGTCATAACGGGCGCACTGGCCGCACTGGCCAATCAGCTCATTTATCGACCGATGCGACGAGCGGCCATCCTGAGTCTGATGATTGCCGCGATCGGACTGTCGCAGGTTCTCGAGAACGGTGTCCTCGTTACCCCGCACTGGGGTGCGACGTACCTGGTCTATCCGGTGACGACGCCTCCTCGGGGTTTCAATTTGGGGTCGAATCACTACACGTGGGGACAGCTCTTCATCGTGCTCATCTCGGGTCTGCTCGCACTGGGTGTCTACTTCCTAGTGGGACGGACTTTGCTCGGTAAGGCGATGCGTGCGGTGTCGGAGGATCGAATCGCCGCCACGCTGATGGGCATCAACGTTGATCTGGTCATTGCGATCGTCTTCTTCATCGGTGGTGCGCTCGCCGGAGCGGCGGCGGTCATGACCGGCGTGTACTACGGGCAAATCAACTATCTGATGGGCTTCACTGTCGGGCTCGAAGCCTTCACCGCTGCGGTCCTCGGCGGTATCGGCAACATCGGCGGTGCGGTGCTCGGCGGACTCATCCTGGGAATTGTTCAATCAATTGGAACCGGTATCTTTGGTGCGGAGTGGTCGATTGTCGTTGCCTTCGGTGCGCTAGTGCTCATGCTGTGGATCCGACCGACGGGACTACTGGGCGAGCGCGTCGCGCGCAGAATGTGATTGAGGATGTCGACTGAGAACCTGCTACGCCCAGATCGCATCAACGTCAGTGCTTTTCACGTGGTACGGAAGGGCCTCGTCGTCGCCTTCGTGGTAGCGGCCGCGTTCCTCCCGCAGATGACGCAGAATCAGTATTACCTCGGCGTGGCGTTCCAGGCTGAAATGTTGATGTGTCTCGCGCTGGGACTCAACATCGTCGTGGGGTACGCGGGAATGCTCGATCTGGGATTCGCGGCATTCTTCGCGATAGGTGCCTACACCACGGGAATCCTGTCGACGAAAGAGCACTGGTCGATCCTTGCCTCGATCGCGCCCGGTGTCGTGGTTGCCGTCATCAGCGCGCTCATCATTGGATTTCCAACGCTGCGTCTACGTAGCGATTATCTGGCGGTCGTGACGCTGGGTTTCGGCGAGATCATCCAGGCCATCGCGATCAACCTCAATCAAACGGGTGGTCCGACGGGGATTTACGCAATTCCGGCGCTCACGATCGGGAGCGTGGTCGTGGCCTCCAATACTGGCTACTACTACGTGTTTTTCGTTCTCGTGGTCGTCTTCGCCCTCTTCTCCTCGCGACTACGAAGTTCCCGGTTCGGTCGCGCGTGGCTCTGTATTCGAGAGGACGAGGATGCCGCGAAGGCGATGGGTATTAATACCAACCACTACAAGCTCTACGCGTACGTGTTTGGTGCGTTGCTGGGTTCGATCACGGGCTCACTCTACGCGCCGGCACTGACGGCGATCTCTCCGGCAAGTTTTGGTTTCAGCGAGTCGCTGCTGATCGTGATGGCGGTAGCGATCGGCGGTCTGGGCAGCATCTGGGGCGTGATCTTCGGCGCGGCAGTCGTCGAGATTTTCCCCGAGGTCTTCCGCTCGTTCGCTCAAGCGCGTCTGCTCGTGTTTGGAGTGGCCCTGGTCATTTTGATGGTTCTACGTCCGCGCGGCCTCTTCCCGGAGCGCGCGTTCCGGGGCCTCGGTGCGCGGATACAGAGTCGATTCGGGCCGACGCACGTGACCTCACCCCTACAAGTTGCGGGTGACGCAGGAAAATCACCCCTGGACGAGTCATGACTGCCACATTGGAGACTGACCACCTCGCCCTGCAGTTTGGCGGTGTCAACGCGTTGAGCGACGTGTCAATCCAGATCGCGGAGAACTCGTTACACGCGATCATTGGGCCGAATGGAGCCGGCAAGACGTCGTTCTTCAATTGTTTGACCGGCTACTACCGGCCGACGAGCGGAGCGGTCCGGTTCCAAGGTTCTGAGATCACGGGACTCGACGCCGCGAAGGTCGCCGCTCTAGGAGTTCGACGGACATTTCAGAATATTCGAGTTTTCCCGAAGATGTCGGTGTTGGAGAATGTTTTGGCGGGAGGTCACCTGCGGGCGACGTCCAACCTCGTCTCGATCGTCTTCGCCGGTCCGGGATTTCGCCGCCAGGAGCGTCTATTGCACGACGAGGCGATGGCGAGTTTGGAGTTCGTCGGGCTGGCCGATCAGTGGAACAATCTGGCCGGGGACCTTCCCTACGGAATGAGAAAGCGCATGGAGCTGGCCCGGGTCCTTATCGCCGAACCGGTCGTGGTCTTGCTGGACGAGCCGGCCGCCGGCGTGAGTTCGGTCGAGCGAGAGGAACTGTCGCAGGTGATTCAACGAATTCACGATCGTGGGACGTGCGTGGTGATGATCGAGCACGACGTCGATCTCGTGATGGAGATCGCGACCGACGTCACGGTCTTGGACAATGGGCGGATTATCGCGTCGGGGCTACCCCAGGACGTGCGCGTCAACCCTGACGTGATCCGGGCCTATATGGGCCGGGAGCGAAAGTGAAGGCTCTCGAACTTCGTGGGGTCAGCGTATACTACGGTGCCGTGCGCGGCGCCGAAGATGTCACCCTGCACCTGGATGAAGGAGAGATTATTGCGTTGCTGGGCGCCAATGGAGCTGGCAAGAGCACGCTGCTCAAGGCGATCTCGGGGATCATTCACCCCCGGCATGGGTCGATCGCATTCTTCGGCGAGGATCTGGGCAAAATGTCGGCCCATCGACGGGTCGGTCGTGGACTGGTGCACGTTCCCGAGGGCCGTCGGATCTTCACGACCTTGACCATTGGCGAGAATCTCGAGCTCGGGGCCTACGGTACTCAGCACAGCAGAACGGAGCGCGCGGATCGATTGCGCGAGGTGCTGCGCCTCTTTCCACTCCTCGAACAGCACTTCCAACGTCTGGCGGGGACACTGTCGGGCGGCGAGCAACAGGTTCTGGCGATTGGTCGAGCCATGATGTCCAATCCGCGAATACTGATGATTGACGAGCCCTCGCTCGGGCTAGACCCCCAGAAGGTCGACATCGTGTACGACATGCTCGAAGAGGTCGCCGCCTTGGGCACCACGGTGCTGTTGGTCGAACAGAATGTCTCCCTGGCGCTAGAGATCGCGTCGCGGGCGTACGTGCTTCAACAGGGTTCGGTCGTCCTGTCGGGTCCGTCCGCCTCCCTGGTTGGTGATTCGCGCGTGGCCGATGCCTACTTGGGAAAGGCCGGCGGACCGACGGACTGAGGCGGGCTCGCGCGCGGGCACGGGTGCATAGGGGTAGAGAAGGGGCCGTCACCACCGACACTCGTCCGGTCGCTGCGGCCGAGTACGGTCGCGGTGCGCCCGACTCCTGTGCGAGCCGTCGTGACGGTGCACCGCCGGGGGGGTCACCCGAGTTGGTCGAGACTCGCATGGTCGACACCGCCGAAGCGGTCATCGTGTCTCGTCTCGCGCCGTCGTCCGATGCGACGTTTCACCCGCGAAGGGTTACCGGGAACGGTAAATCTCTGCGGCCACGACCAGGTCCTGCCACGGCATGCCTGAGCTCTTGAAGACACGCGGCCGAGCGCGGTCCACGGCGACCGCGCCCGTGATGATGTCACGCATCGGCACCATCGCGCTGGCGGCGAAGCGGCCCTCGCTGGCTGGAATGAGTAGATCGCCCGCCTCGCGCATCGCCACCGTCACGTCCTCGACCACGACCTGGGATCGAGCCACCAGATGCGAGTCGAGTTCTCGAGCGTCGGGTTCGTGTGATCCCACGGCGATTGCTAGCGCGTCGTCGGGAACGATCATGCCGTCGAGAACGGGTGTGCGTGCCGTGGTCGCGCAGACGATGATCTGGGCGTCATGAACGTCGGTGGCGTTCCCGACGCGCGCGTCCTGTCCTTCGCGCACCAGCTCTTCGACGAATTGCGCGCTGCGGCGGTGGTCGCGCGCGACGACGCTGACGCAGCCCACGTCACGGATCACCCGCATCGCTTCGACGTGGCCCCGGGCCTGAGTACCTGAACCGAAGACGACGAGATGCTTGACGATCGGGGGCGCAAGAAAATCAGCGATCGCCGCCGACACCGCTGGGGTGCGCAACGTCGTGAGCGCTCGACCGTCCATCAGCAGAAGCGGACCAAGGGTGAGCGCGTCCATCAAAAGATAGATGCCCTGGATTCGCGGGCGGCCCAGTGCGGAATTCAATGGGGCCACCGTCGATACCTTCGCACCGACGAAGTCGCCGAAGCGTGATGGCATGTAGAGGAGCTGGCCGTGTTCGAGGTCGATGATGCTGCGCGACAGATCGTGAGCGGGGTCAAGGCCCGCGACGAGGTCTCGTTGGATCGCCCTGATCGCGTGCTCCATGTCGACCGCTTCGAGCATCTCGTCACCCGACAAATACACGATCGGCGCCTCGTTCACGTGAGTTCGAACCCTGGGCCGAGGGGATCTGCGGGGTCGAGAGTGAACCGACTGCGGCCGGTCTCGTAGGCCATTCCCTCCACGGTGGCGATGATCGCGCCCGGAATTTCGTGGTTCGCGGCGGGTCGGTATCGTCCGGTGAATCGCGTACCGATGATGGAATCGTGGATCAGCGCGCCCCCGTCGTCGATGCGACCCTCGTTGGCCAGGAGAGCCAGCCGTGCGGCGGTTCCCGAACCGCAGGGTGAGCGGTCGATGCGACCGTCGGCGAAGACAGTGACGTTACGCTGGTGGACTCCCTCGGGCGTCTCGCCGAGGTCGTCGAAGATGATCGTGCCGTAGATGCCACTGAGACGAGGATCGCTCGGGTGATGGGCAACCTCGGTGTCGTTGAGCGCCCACTTGATCTCGCGACCGATTGCTCGCAAGGCACTCGTGTGCTGGCGTACCACCTCGAGGCCGAGTTGCGCTGCGTCGATTGACGCGTACAGTGCCCCGGCGAAGGCCACGTCGACGCTGACGCGCCCGAACGAGGTGTCGACGCTGATCGATCG
This sequence comes from Acidobacteriota bacterium, assembly GCA_019352095.1. Taxonomy (GTDB): domain Bacteria; phylum Actinomycetota; class Acidimicrobiia; order Acidimicrobiales; family RAAP-2; genus RAAP-2. Next base: position 6,890 of record JABBNY010000020.1, on the reverse strand, counting down.
CTGCACGGGGTAGGAGGCCACGTTCTCAAAGGCCACCCCCACGACGACGCCAGCGACTCGTTGAACGTGAGCGACGACCCGACCCGACGGGACGTCAATGTTGATCGCGGTGACTCCCTCGCGGTCACTCTGCACTCGGCCACTCTGAACCGCCCAGGCCCCGAGGGCGATGGTCCCGTGGCCGCAGGCGGTGGAGTAACCGTCGTTGTGCCAGAACAGCACACCGAAGTCGGCGCCGTCGTCGTCGGGTTCGACGATGAAGGCGCCGTACATGTCCGCGTGGCCTCGGGGTTCTCGACAGAGCATGGTCCGCACGTCGTCGATCTCGTTCGAGTTCTGGGCGTAGATCCGCTTTTCGGCGACCGTGGCGCCGAGGATGGGCGCAAATCCCTCCTCGGCGATGCGGAACGGTTCACCCGCGGTGTGATAGTCAATTGTCGTGATGCTACGGGCGACTGCGCTCATGTCAACCCATCGCCGCGGGTCCCCGAGCGCATCTTGTCACGCGTGGTCGGGCTCACCGTACTTAGGCGGTCACCGTGAAGAGCGGCTGGCCGAGTGACGCGGAGTCGACGTTGATGCCGAGGCCGGACGCATTTGCACCACTGATCGAACCGCGACCCTCGTGCGAGCGAGGCGAGTACCCCGCGGTGTGCTCGAGCACCCAATCGTTCATGTACGAGGCCGCGAAGAGGAGGTCCGGTTCGGTACTCGCGGCGAGGTGGCTGACGGCGGCCGTCGTCATGTCACCGCCCCACGTGTCCTCGATCGTCATTCGCACGCCCAGGACTTCACACAGGTCTCGCATGAACTTCGCCTTGGTCAGTCCGCCCACCCGACTCACCTTCAAGTTGATCGCCTCCATCGCTTTGGCGTTGTAGGCGCGCAGCAGTGCCTGGGGATCGACGATGACCTCATCGAGGATCATGGGCAACGTGGTGCGATCTCGAACGATCAAACACTCCTCGAGGGTTCGGCACGGCTGTTCCAGGTAGACGCGATCGAAGTCGTTGAGGAGGCGGGCCGCGATGACGGCGTCCTGGAGGCGCCAGCCACAGTTCGCGTCGGCGACGATGAAGTCGCTCGCGTCGGTCGCGCTCACGATGGCGCTGACCCGGGCCGCATCGTCGTGGGGGGCCGCTCCCACCTTCAGTTGGAATCGGCTGGTTCCTTCGGCTTTGCGAGCGGCGACGTGCTTGACCATCTCCTCGGTCGAGTCCAGTGGTACTGCGACGTACAACGGCAGGTCATCGTGGCGTCGCCCGCCCAGCAGGGTGTACACCGGCTGGCCCACGAGTTTGCCGAAGGCGTCCCAGCAGGAGATATCGACGGCGGACTTCGCGTACGCGTGACCCGTCAGCGCCGTGTCCATGGTGTGATTGATGAGATTGAGGTTCTCCACGTCCAGACCGATGAGCGCGTGCGCGAATTCGGCGATCACCGACGGCGCGCCGTTGCCGTAGCCGGGCAAGTAGTTGGGACCGAGCGGGCAGACCTCGCCAAAACCCTCGACGCCGGACTCCGTGGTGACTCTCACAACGGTGCTCAGAAGTGTACGAATCGTGCGGCCGCCGGACATCACATAGTCGCCATGCGCGTAGGTCAACTCGTGCGAAAAGACGTCGATTCGTTCGATTCTTGACATCGCGAAAATGTACCACATATTACAATTTTGCAGAGACATGGTCCTTCGGATTGCCTAGTGGGAGTTCGTCGCTGGGCGAGTGACTTCCTCTGCCGCGCCTAACCCTGCCGCAGTGACGTGAGTGGTCGACTTAAATAGACGGTCGATCGCCGTGGGAATAGTCGTTGTTGTGTCGCGACCAAACTCTTCGCCCATATGAAATCATCGGAGACCTAGACCGTCAACCATATGAATTTGCACGGATAGGCGAAAATTCACCTGCGTTCATTTGCGAAGTTCGACGAACGATGACTGACGCATTTGTCGAATCCATAGAAGAATGCCTTTAAGGAGGCGTCAAGGACTGAACGCGAGCCGCGCTGGCGAGATTCTCCAGTTGTTCTCGGATCTTGGGCCACGAGGGTCCGAGGTTCCTCAAGAGAGCCTGCCGGACCGGTTCGCAGAATTGATTGAAGCTCACCCGGTCAGTCACTTTCGTCACCGTAGATAGATAACTGATGCCCATGATGGCGTAGACGATGAACCGGATCGTGCACGTGAGCTGGAAGACCTCCTCGTCGCTGAGGCCATTGAGTAGCGGGACGACCGACTCGATGTCACGCATTTGCTTCTTCACCGCCGCGCGAAGCCCCTCGTTGTATGCCGCGGCCATCGACACTTCCAAGGTGAAGTTCTTGCGGGCCATGTTCAGGGGACTGGCTGCGGAGAACAGCAACTGGGCCAATCTCCCGGGATCAAGGATGGTGGCGAGAGTGGCGAGTCGCATCGCAGGAGCGCTCATGTTGATCCTCACCGAACCGATGACGAGGTCTTCCTTGGTCGGGTAGATCTTATAAATTGCCCCGGGCGAACAGTTTGCCCGCCGCGAGATTCGTGAGATCGTCGCACCGGCGTATCCGCTCGTCCCCACGGCCAGACAAGTGTGGTACGCCAACTGACTCTGGAGGTTCCCCTGGGGATCCGCGAGATCTCGCACGATGGGGTCCGAGAAGACGACTGGCTCGATGTCGTCCACGGGGTACTCCAGGGAATCAAGAATGGTGGTTTCGAAACAGTCGAGGTCTTCGTCGCTCAGTGACCCCTGAAATCTCCCGGTCATGGCGAGTATCGCGAACGAAAACAGGCAGAGCGTTCTCGATTGGAGGCGTCCCGATGTTTCGATGGTGTCGGTTTCGAGATATTCGTAGATGAAAGATTCCACCTCTTCGTGCAGAACAATGCGGCGCCGCGATGTCCACAATGCCTTCACCATTGCGACATCCTCAGCGACGGGATGGCGCAGTCGTTCCATGACCCGCGCGACGGACTTCTTGCTCGGATCAGCCACCGCTCGAGCAACTCCCTCGTAGAGTGAGATTGCTCGCGACAACAACGAACCAGACCATACGTCCACCAACAGTTCCTCGACGTCCTCGAAGCGGGCGTACAACGCACCGTGCGTGAGTTTTGCTTCCTTGGCCACGTCACGGACGGCGAGACCGTCGACCCCTACCCGAAGGATCATCCTTACCGCAGCATCCCTAATAGCAATGTCGTTACTAATCGCTCTCGCACTTCGTTGCCTCGGCATCACCGGCTCCCTCTCTAGCGTTTCAACCCGAGTCGTAGTGAGGTTCATGGATCTGAACCCGATGTCGATGGGGGAGATTAACACTCCGAGATACCGTTGACAAGCCGCAATCGCATCGAGACCCCTCAATTTGATGCGCGGTGCGTAGCGGCCGACGCAGGTGAGTTGTGGCGAGGCGGTCAACGTAGTGAGGTGATGGACCAAGCGCCAGAACCTACGGAAATTGGTGCTCCTTGCGCCGAGTCGTTGGTGTTCGCCACGACCGATTCACCGCCCAATGACGGCGGGTCCGACCCCTCCTCTCGATCTCGACGTCGATCCGGTGCGGTCAACAACAATTCCCAGTGCCGATATGCACAAGTTGGTGCGCCCCTTCATGTCATTCACCGCACAACTTCGTCGACGTGCTGGGGTCTTCGTCTTGTGGTCCTCGGGTGTGAGCGCATATTTCCCTCACCGTGGCGAAGAAATTCTCTCGGTCGACGTCTGACGGGAGGTTCGCGTACCACGTTCCAACTGGCGCGCCTTATTCAGGGCAATTCCCGTTGTCTCCTCAATGACTGCGACGACGACCGAGCATCACGAGCGCAATTCGTTCCCCTGGATGCGCTGGAACCCAGGATCGCGTTGGCGATCCCGACCTTCGACTCGCGTTCCTTGTCAAAGCCGTTGCGCTCAGTTCGCTGAAGGAGGTGACCTGAGCACGTGGATCGGCCTTCCCCTCGTCTCGTCATTGGATCAACTCCAGGGGAATGATTGGGTAAATATCCGTCCAATCTCTCGCGTGTCGGCATCGCCGTGGTGCTGTGAGAGGTAGACGAACAAGTCGGCGGCCCTTCGCGACTGTTGGGCGTCATGACAAAGTGGTCGCGCACCGCCCACGGAGGCGATGCCCTGCAAGACTCGCGACGCTCCCTCATGGACGACGTGACGCGCGACCAGGGTGCGGGCCTGGGACTGGCGCGAGAGATCCGTCGGGTCATCGTCAATCGCGCGAGCAACACTTTTGAGCATGTATCGCATCGATTCAAGCTCCCCGAAGAGTGCACCCAAATTCGCGAGTTTAAGGTCGTCTGCTTCAGGATTTATCCAATCGGTGAGTCCATTCACTAGTCCGACCGCACCCCCGTACCAGCACGCTGCCACCCCCACGGCTCCGAACCAGAACCCTGGCCGCTTGAGGTAGAAATCGGCTTCGCCGACCACAGCATCGTCGGCAATGACCGGTCCGCCGAAATGCACCGTCCGGCTGTCCGAGTGGGCCATTCCGACTGCGGGCCACGAGTTCTCATCCAGCGAGACCACCTGCTCCGACACACTGATGTCAAACAGGAGATTTCCCTCCCCGGTCACCGCGGTGACCAGTGCGCGATCAATGGTGCCACAGCCCGAGCAGAATTCCTTCGCACCGCTCAGGACCCACCCGCCTTGCGCTCGTTCGGCGAAGGTTGTGGCGGTGCTGCTACGAGATGCCCAGACGCCATAGGACGCGCCCTCGACCACCGGGCGACCGGCTTCGGCCAGTATGGCCAGAGCGTCGGCGTGTCCCTCGCAAAGCCGACCTAGGGAGAGGTCCAGCGAAGCCCAGTCGGCGAGCGTCGCGAATCTCTTCCATGTCGAGCCAGCACCCGGCAACGGTAGGTTGGCACCGTCCGATTTGATGAAAGTATTCAGGAGATTCGACGTGTCGTCGACTGCCGTTCGCATGATGGGATCCTCTCCTCTTGATTGACCGTCGCTTCGCACCCGGATCTGCCACATCACTTCGATGAGGAACGGGTTCTAGTAGTTGACCATCGTCAGCAGATCCAACATGTCGTCGGCGTGCTCCTCCTCCACAGCCAGAATCTGCTCGAGGAGACGGCGAGTAGTCGGATCGCCGTCACCTAACCAAGCGATGATCTCGGTGTACGAGCTGATCGCCACACGCTCGGCAACCAGATCCTCGCGAATCATGTCCTCGAGGTCCTCAGACGCGTCGTACTCGGAGTGACTGCGCTTGGTGAGCGTGTCGGGACTGAAGTCCGGCTTTCCGCCAAGTTGTTGGATTCGCGCCGCGATCGTGTCCGCGTGTTCGGATTCCTCCCCCGCGTGCTGAATGAATTCATCGGCCGCCGCCTGGGCGTTGAGCCCCTGGGCGGTGAAGTAGTGCCGCTTGTAGCGAAGCACGCACACGAGTTCTGTCGCCAGTGACTGATTGAGCACGAAGATGACCCTCTCTAGATCAGCACCGTATGCGTCGGTAATGGGTCCCTTATTGATGTTCTCGCGGGCCTTCTCGCGAAGAACCGTTACGTCGGTAAGAAATTCTTTCACTTGCTGATCCTCTGGTCGTAGATGTGTTGGATGCTCTCGCTATGCGTGAAGATGCGCCCTACGCGCCCTTCTCGTCCGCTAGATCGGGTGCGGGCATCTTGTCGTGGTCGTGGTCGTGGTCGTGGTCCTCGCCCTCAGTATCGCGACGTGGCGAATCCTCGCCCGAATCGTCCTGCGGGTTTTGGGTCGCACTGTCGATGCCGCCGATGCGTGGGTAATTCACTTTGGTGTGGAGGTCGGTCACCCTGATCGGGCACTCATCTTCGAACTCAGGGACTGCCGGACGTTGTGAAGAACGAAATGTGGGGCTGGAGTTGCCGCAGTGGCTCTCGCCAAGTTCGGCTTCATTGAGGGCTAACGCGGTGTCGTAGGGACAACTCCTATCGAACATACGGAAACGGTCCCGCGGTTGAATCGAAATTTCTGAAGTGCTCATGACTCCCCTTCATCTCACTCGTGGTGACAATCTGATGAATATCAGACGTGGCCATTTTGCGATGGCGCGATTATCGAGTCAAGCGTCGATTCGTATCACTCGCATTCTTCCGTCAAGGAATTGACCATCGTCATCGACGTCCAACATCGCGTGATTCTTTGCTTCGTCATCTCCACTTCATCCCTAAAAATCACGACACGAAATGATTCCGAAGGACTTGACGAATGAAGAATTAAATTGTGCACCGAACATCGTTCACGCCACTCACCAATACTCAATAACTTCTAAGTTCCATTCGGCGGCCGCCGAAGAGTTTGATCATCCGAAAGAGAATCCACAGTTCGGGAATCCCAGAGACCCCTCAGTAGTTCGACGACGTAATACCTGATAATAAAGGTTATCTGCAAAGAGCGCTCGCGGTGCTCTTTTGGTGGGCGGAGTGGCGAGACGTACGTAGAGGCGGGTCACGGAATCCATTTTGCGAGTTACGTCGATGCCACAGAGCCAGTCGCCATGAGACAGCGTCACGTGCGGTGTAAGGCGTCGCAATGTATGCATCCACCGGGTTTTTGGAGATCGTCGACACGCCCTGACACATCCGCGAGTTGTCCGCTTCTTCGCTTCGCGCTGGGCACGGTAAGTGACGGATGTCAAATATGCTCGCCTCGGTCACCTAATGGTGTGGATGCACAAACGAGTCACTCATGGAGTGACCGAATGGAGGAATGATGATCACCCTGGGACTGATTTTGCTTCTCATAGGTTTTCTTCTGGCGATTCATATTCTTTGGATCATTGGATTGGTGCTACTTATCGCTGGAGTCGTTATATGGATCATGGGTTCGATGGGGCGCACAGTCGGCGGACGACGCCACTTCTACTAAGCGGCGAAGTCTCTCGGTTCAGCGAGTGAGCGATGGGTT
>JABBNY010000250.1 GCA_019352095.1 Acidobacteriota bacterium | reverse complement strand
CACGGCGAACGTCACGGCCCACGAACTCTTACACCACTAGTTGGGACTTAACCAGCAGGAGCCTAGGAAGGACCTCGAGTTGGAACACTCCAAGCTGAGGGGGGACATTGATGTTGTGCGAAGTTACGGCGAAGCACACCCCGACGCCTGGGTTGACCTGTGGATTGAGAACGAGCCGTCAGTGCGAATTGTGGCGCTGTTCGCCGACAACGATGTCGACGAGCACGAAGCGACGTTGCGTGGCCTCGTGACACATCCGGAGCAACTCGAGGTCCACCGGTCGGACCGTTATGCGCGTACCTATCTGGATTCAATCGCCGCCGAGGTGCGCCGGATGGCGACCATCACGGATCGGGGTTCCTTTCGAAGCTGGGGGATTGGCGCTGGCAAGCTCAACATCGTGGTTCGTGCCAGCCGACGGGACCTGGCACAACGCCTCCTTGATACTTACGGTGATGCCGTCAAGCTTCGGGTGGGGTTCCTGAGTTATCCCGACCCGACGATGATTGACACCCACGTGCCGCAGCACCGCCAGCCAGCGCCAGAACAGCCTCCTCTCTTAGCGGCTGACCAGGTCCAGGTCTCGGTAGACGAAGGACTGGAAGTGCAGGCGGGCGGGCATCTTGGGACCGTTCTTCACGTACATAACGTCGGAACCCAAGAGATCGTGGTCTTGACCAACGGCGCGGTGACGGCTGCCATCGTTGATCCTCGTACCGGTTCCGTAGTCGGGGGGTACGAATTTGCTCAGCACATGCCGGGAATCGAGTTTCGGATTCCGCCGGGTGACATCGTCGACATCCCGTTGCTAGTGGGAACCGCATCTACCGATCCGCTCCTCGGATACTGCGTGCCACCCGGTCGGTGGGCGATCGAGGTTTCGCTCAATCTTCAGGACAGGGGCATCTTCCGGACTCCATTGCTGCATATCGAGGTCATCGTCTGATTGTCACCGATGTGCGGACGAACTACTTGGGTCCGACTGAAGTATCGAGGCTCTGCACCATTCTTGCTTTCCGCCCAAGCAAACCAAGGACAAAGATGTCGTTGGCTTGGGCCCAGCGTCACGCTGTCTCGCAGTAACGGCTCTGAGCGCGCAAGACGTAGGCTTAGTGTCGTTTTACGCGCGGAGCTTCACGCGGGAGTCCCGCCCTCGTAGCTCAGGGGATAGAGCATCGGTTTCCTAATCCGAAGTTTCATGTGGGAGAACCTGGCAAACGCTGGAAACTCCGGCTCTTCACTGGCTCTAAATGGGAAAGTGTGCAATCGTGTTGCCGGTATATGGAGCAACATTGGAGCAAACTCCAAGGAAAGTCGTTACTAGACAGTGTGAAAGCGGAAGAAAGTCATACTTAGACTGTGTATATTTACACAGAAGTCATCCTTTATATGTGTAAATTCGGTATTATCTAGGGGTGGATAGACGAGCACTTCGCTTACTTGAGTCGTGGAAAAACGATCGGGCCCGCAAGCCCCTGGTGTTGCGCGGAGCGCGTCAGGTCGGCAAGACGTGGTTGCTGCAGGAGTTCGGGCGATCTCACTACGAGCAGGTCGCCTACGTCAACTGCGAACGCGACCGTTCCGTCGCCTCGATTTTCGCTGGTGATCTCGACCCTGGGCGCATCACTCGCGGTCTTGAGATCGCCGCTGGAACAACGATCAACCCCACCACGACGCTGGTCGTCATCGATGAGATCCAAGAAGTACCGCGGGCGTTGACTTCCCTCAAGTACTTCGCCGAGGAGCGCCCCGATATCCACCTCGCGGTCGCTGGCTCGCTGCTGGGCGTAGCCCTACGTACCAACGCCTCGTTCCCGGTCGGCAAAGTCAACTTCATCGAGTTACACCCGCTCGACTTTGACGAGTTCCTACGCGGCGTCGGCGAAGCGAAGCTGGCTGACCTAGTTCTTCAGCAGGACTGGCCATTGATCGGATCGTACGCAGATCGTCTAATCGAACTCTTACGCCTATACATGTTCGTCGGTGGTATGCCCGAGGCCGTCGCACGACACGCGGCGGGCGACTCTTTCGACATCGTACGCTCGGTACAACTCGACATCATCCGCGGCTACGAGAACGACTTTGCCAAGTACGCCAGTGCAACCGTTAGCCGCCGCATCGCTGACATCTGGGCGTCACTGCCCAGTCAACTAGCACGCGAGAACAAACGCTTCATTCTCGGACGCGTTCGCGAAGGTGCTCGAGCGCGCGAATTCGAAGACGCGCTCCAATGGCTGTGCGACGCTGGCCTCGCACACCAAGTGACCCGTTTCACCAAGCCCGCCAGTCCAGTTCGCGCATACGAAGACGCCAAGATATTCAAGTTGTTTCTTCACGACATCGGCCTGCTCGGCGCCCTCTCGGGTCTTGAAGCTTCGGTGTTGTTGCAAGGTGCCGGGATATTCGAAGAGTTCAAGGGGGCGTTGACCGAGCAGTACGTGCTGCAGCAGATCGTTGCCGCGCGGCGCTCAGTGCCGATGTACTGGGCGCCCGAGAACGGTAAGGCTGAGCTTGACTTTGTCATCGAACGCTCCGGTGCCCTGGTGCCGATCGAAGTTAAGGCCGAGGTGAATCTGCAGGCAAAGAGTCTGCGAAGCTACATCGACCGCTTCCATCCGAGTGAGGCGTGGCGCTTCTCACTGGCCGACTACCGTGAGCAGGAGGATATGACCAACGTGCCACTTTACGCAATCGGCCCGCGGCTGTACCTTGATTGCTCGTTGGTTGGACTGCAGAGTGAAGAAAGCGGCGCATAACTCCTCCATGACCTCCTCACCCCCCAATAGTTGTGCAGACTTTTGGAATTACCTTGGCTCCCGCGTGGGTGATGGTTAACCTTGATATGGCCTATCGCGCAACTTTTTGAATCTCGACGCGAAGGATCGCAAAACGCTCACGTGGTTGCATGGTGGGAGTTGCTTGTGAGTTGTGGGTTGGTTCCAACCATTTGTTGTGATGTGGTTGTGCTTAGAGGCTCATGATCACAAGGTGGTGTGGAAAAGGCAACAATGCCCTCGTGGGACTTCCGCGAATTAGGCGTGACTAGGACTTCTAAGCACTCGAAATTCACGTAGACCTCCAATTTTGGAACGTCTAATTGTCCGTTCTGGAACGGTGGCTTGAGTTGGGACGTGGGACTCTCATTTGGTAGGCGCCAAACGTGGAGTGACGTTTCGGCGGAGGTCGGTCTGTCGTACTGGAACTGCGGGCCGACGGTGGTAAGTGGTTAGTTCGCCGCGAGCATCTTGGTGATGAGTGCCACCATCAAGTCCTTCTCCGTCGGATTGCTCATGGCCACCATAAGCGTAAGGGCGGCCAGCGCGTTGTTGGTGAACTTGGGTTGCCCATCAGCGTTGAGGAGGAGCTCGTTCCATGCCAGGAATGTGACAAAGAGGGCTGCGGCGCTGCGTTTGTTGCCGTCGGCGAGCGGGTGGTCCTTCACGACGAGGTAGAGCAAGTTCGCAGCTTTCAACTCGACACTCGGATAAATGTCATGTCCCCCGAAACTCTGATTGATAGCAGCAATGGAACTGTCCAACCTGTTCCCGGGGTCGAGGCCGACCAGAGTGTCATCTGGGAACTCAGCCGCAACACGGGCTACCACGGATCTGGCTTCAGCAAGACTAAGTTCCCATCCGGGTGCCGCGCCTTCAGGGACTTC
>JABBNY010000019.1 GCA_019352095.1 Acidobacteriota bacterium | reverse complement strand
CCTCTCGATGAGGAGCGGTGTGCGAGCGAGCGAGCTTCTCCAGGATCTCTCGCTGACCTTCATCCATCTCCAACGGCGGCGTCGCGGGGCGCATACCTCATGATACCACAATCACCATCTAATTACGAGACACTACACTAGGTCGTTCGTGCTGCGCGTGCTCAGTGCCACCACAGGCTAATCAGGCCGCCCGCGCCACCACTGATGAGAAGGGCCGTGAGTGGGCTCTTTCGAGCGACGAAGAGCCACGCGAGAGCTGCGGCGAGGATCAGTACCTGCCAGCCTCTCTCTAGGAGAAGGCCGAGCGAGACCGACGAAGCGCCGATGGCGCCAATCACGCACGGCGCCGCGCCCGCGAGGAATGCCGTGGCCCGCGTGTTGGAGCGCAGTCGATCGAAGTGGGGGCCGCCGATCATCACGATCATGAACGAGGGAGAGAACGCGATGCCCGCGGCGAGCAGTGCGCCGGCGATGCCCTTGGCGGCGAAGCCGACCACGGCGATCGAGAGTACGACTGGTCCGGGCGTCACCTGACCGAGTGCGACGGCGTTCAAGAACTGTGCGCCGGTCATCCAGTGATAGGTGGCGACCACATCGTGCTGCATGAGAGGAACGATCACGAAGCCTCCGCCGTAGGAGAGAGCGCCGATCTTGAGTGCCACCCACGCCAGCGCCCCGGCCCCGGCACCGATGAGATGGGCGGGGCCGAGTGCGGTGAACAGCGCGGCGCGAGAGTGACGTGGCGCGCGCGTACGCACGATGACCTCAAAGAGCCCCGTCCCGATGATGGCCGCGACGATGAGCGACGGGAGCAACAGTGACGAACCAATGCCCGCAACGAGGTACGTGAACCATCGACGTCGAGTGGAGCCCGATGCCGTGATGCGTCGCCAACTGGTGTCTGCGAGCTGGTGGGCCGTTCGTAGCGCTACGGCGGGCACCGCGGCACCGGCACCGAGCGCCATGCCCACAATCCAGGTCGGCGCGGTGCTGTCGAGAAAGAGCGCGGCGAGCGCGATGATGATGACGAGTCCCGGCACGATAAAGCACAGACCGCCCACCAGCGCGCCGGCGACACCGCGTGCGCGCCACGCGCAGTAGATCGCCATCTGGGTCGAGGCGGGTCCGGGCAGCAGATTGGTCGCGGCGAGTGCGTGCTCGAATTCTTCCTCGTCAATCCAGCCGTGCGTGTCGACACAGAGTGCGCGAAGCAGTGAAATGTGCGCGGGTGGCCCCCCGAAACCGGTGAGACCTAGGCGAGACCACTCGCGTAGCACGACCGTGAGCGAAGCGGCGTGGGCATCACCCGTCGTCGACACCACGCGAGGAGTGACCTATGCGGTAACGCGACAGGTGGCGTCGCCGCGCGCTCGTGAGGTGAGCGTGATGGGCGACTTTTGCGCACCGAGACCTTCGAGCATGCCCGCAATGAGTCCGCGGTCAACGGCGCACAGGACGGGATGATGGGTGGCGGCACTGCCGAAGGGGCAGTTCTCCGAGACGACTGACTGGCCGGCGTCGTCCTCTTCGGCGCGCGCGTCAAAGCCGTGCGCGGTGAGTAAGCCGGCAATGGCCGACATGGCGTTTTTCACGGTGCGATTCGACTCGGTCGGCGAGACCGCGGCGCCCAGTGTGCGTCCATACTGGACGCCGACGTCGTGGGCCATCTCTTCAGAGGCCTCGGGCCCCAGTCGATCCAGTGCCATCTCCAAGAGCGCGACCAGCAGCGCGTCGCGGCGCAGCGATCCGTCCATGACGACGGTTTCGTCCACGACGCGATAGCCCTTCGCGGGTCGGCCGACGGTGGTTTTTCGCACGTTGTCAAAGGTGACGTAACCACCTTCGGTGAGTCGCTCCAAATGGTGGCGTACGACGTTCGCGTGCACCGCGCAGTGCTGGCTCAGTTCGGTCGCGGTCGCACCGGGATTATCGCGGAGATAGAAGTAGATCTTGCGCCGGGTGTTGTCACCGAATGAGTGCGCGAGACTCGTCACCGTAGCGCTGAAGAGGGCTGGATCCAGTCCGTTTTCGCCCGCGGTAATCGTCACGATGGAATTCTAGGAGTGAATGGCCTTCGCGCGACGGTAACCTCAAAGAATCGCACCGAAGGAATCCCTATGAGCATTGAGCCCCAGTTACGCAGCGACCTCGCCAACATCGTCGAACCCCAGTTAATACGGACCCTGGACCAGTTGGGCTTCCTCGGTGAGGTGAGCGAAGTCGACGGCCAGGTCCGGGTGGAACTGGTCCTGCCGGTGACTGCGTGGCCCAATTTGGCCCTGCTCGAGGCCGAAATCCACGAGCGGGCTCCGGGCGCGAGCGTGCGCGTGCGCACCATGGATGATGAGCAGCGCCTCGCGCTTCGAAACTTCCTGAGGGGTGCGATGGCGAGCGATCCCGGACCCGGTCATCACGACCACGGCGACCCCCAACCTCGATTCATGGCCAAACTCTCCAAGACCCGGATTCTGGGAATCTCTTCGGGCAAGGGTGGCGTGGGCAAGTCCTCGGTGACGGTCAACCTGGCGATCTCGCTCGCGCGAGCGGGCTACCAGGTCGGTGTGCTCGACGCCGACGTGTACGGTTTCTCCCTCCCCAAGATGCTGGGCGCGGTGAACGACCCAATCGTGCTCGGCGACACGGTGATCCCGACACTCGCCCACGGGGTGCGCTGTGTCTCGATGGGGTACTTCGTTCCCGACGAGCAGCCGGTCATCTGGCGAGGACCAATGCTGCACAAGGCCATTGAGCAACTGGTGACCGAGGCCTGGTGGGACGAGCCCGATTTTCTCCTGATCGACATGCCCCCGGGCACCGGCGACGTCGCGCTCACGTTGTCAGAAGTCTTGCCGCGCATTGAAATGTACGTGGTGACCACGCCACAAGCCGCCGCGCAGCGCGTGGCGCAGCGCTCGGCGTACGCGGCACGAAAGCTCAAGCTCGCCGTTCGAGGCGTGATCGAGAACATGAGCTGGTTCACCGGCGACGACGCCAAGCGATACGAGATCTTCGGATCGGGCGGCGGCGAGAAGTTGGCGGCGGAACTGGGCGTGGCGTTGCTCGGTCAGATCCCTCTCGAGATGGCACTTCGAAGCGGCGGCGACATCGGAGAACCGGTGGTCGTGGCCCATCCCGAGAGCGATGCGGCCCTCGCCTTCGTGGCGCTGGCGGCGAATGTGGCCGCGCAGGGTCCCGCGCGGGTCTATCGTCAAGAACTCAAGCTGCTTTAGATCACGTAGGGGGCACAGGTGGAGTTAGAGGGTAAGACTGCAGTCATCACCGGTGGGGCTAGTGGCATTGGCTTCGCGACTGCTCGACAGTTCGCCGCATCGGGCGTCAATCTCGTCTTGGGTGATATCGAGAAGGAACCACTGCGCGAAGCGGTCGATACGCTTCGCGCCGAAGGCGCCCAGGTCGTCGGTGTCGTGGGTGACGTGAGCCGAGAGTCTGACGTCTTCGCACTGCGTGACAAGGCGATTGCGGAGTTCGGTACCGCGCACATCGTGTTCAACAACGCAGGTGTCGCCGCGGGCCCCGCGATCGGTACGCCGAAGAAGGTCTGGGACTGGGTCATGGGTGTGAACGTTGATGGTGTCATAAACGGCATCAACGCGTTCATGCCGATCTTCCTCGCTCAAAATGAGGGTCACGTGGTCAACACTGGCTCGCTCGCCGGTCTGGGTGGTGTGCCAGGGATGGGGGCATACTGCGCGAGCAAGTTCGCCGTGGTCGGCATCTCGGAATGCCTTTTCCATGAATTGGCCCTCAGTGGCAAGAACGTGGGCGTCTCGGCGCTGTGCCCAGGTTTCGTGCGTACGCGCATTCACGAGTCGCACCGAAACATGCCCGATGAACTGGTGAGCTACAACGAGAACCCCGCGGCGAGGGCGGTGGCCGAGTTCGCCGCGAACGCCGTCAATAACGGTATTGACGTCACCGAGGTCGCCGGTGCAGTGGAACACGCGGTTCGTTCCAACACGTTTTGGATCTTGACCCACGAACATGCGGCGGTTCGAACCACCGAGCAACGTGTTGCCTGGATGCTGGGCGGACCTCCACCCGGTATCAACCTCGATCGAGCGACCAAGCCGTAAGGCTCAGCGCAGTTCGCTCAACCCTTCGACGTGGGCTTCTTGCCCATCGCGACGTTCACCGCGGATGCCGGCATGCCCTCGGGAACCGCGTCGGGTGCGAGGAATCGCTCGGGATCCTCATCGAAACGCTCGGCGCAACCAGCGCTGCAGAAGAACACATCACGTCCGTTGATTGAACGCCGTGCGGCGGCGCTCGCGGGGTCCACGCTCATGCCACAGACCGGATCGACGAAGGACGTCTGACGATCGTGCGCGGGTGCCGGCATGCCCTCGAGAACCGCGTCGGGTGCGAGGAATCGCTCGGGATCCTCATCGAAACGCTCGGCGCAACCAGCGCTGCAGAAGAACACATCACGTCCGTTGATTGAACGCCGTGCGGCGGCGCTCGCGGGGTCCACGCTCATGCCACAGACCGGATCGACGAAGGACGTCTGACGATCGTGCGCGGGTGCCGGCATGCCCTCGAGAACCGCGTCGGGTGCGAGGAATCGCTCGGGATCCTCATCGAAACGCTCGGCGCAACCAGCGCTGCAGAAGAACGCATTGCGCCCGTTGAATGAACGTAGCGCGGCGGCGGTCGCGGGGTCCACGCTCATGCCACAGACCGGATCGATGAAGGGTGTTTCACCTCCCGACATCACGTGATCGGACATCGACGCCATTGACGCGTGTGGGTTCTTCGTGTATCGCATAGGTTCCTCCTCGAACTTCTCGCGGCATCGATCAGCGCAGAAGTAGTAGTCGTGTCCTTCGTACGTGGAGCGGGCGGGTGCATCGATGGTGCGAACCTGCATCCCGCATACGGGGTCGATCGCGTACCCCACCCCGCCACCGAAGCGCTGTCGGTGGCGTGCGAGCCACCATACCCCGAGCGCCACGACAATGAACACGAAGTTCAGGTACGTCGTGTAGTTCCATTCGAAGTGCGCGGCGGAGATGTTGAAGGTGCGTCGTGATGGGATCGCGCCGAGTCCGGAGAAGATCCACTGGGTGATGAGACCGGCGATCGCCATGACGACGTAGAACAGTCCGACCATGCGCAGCGTGAGTCGTCCGCCGTACAGCTTTCGATAGATGAGGATCAGCGGCATGGAGATCAAGTCGGCGAAGATGAAGGCAATGACGCCGCCAAAGGAGATGCCACCGGACCACAGTGCCGCGGCCAGGGGCACGTTGCCAATGGAGCAGACCCAACTCACCACGGCGATGAGGGGTCCAACCAAGGCGTTCTCCAGATCGGTCCAGAACCCGTGACCGTGGATGAACAGATCGTTCCAGAGCCACGTGGGAACGATGGTCGCAATAAGGCCCGCAGCCACGTAGCCAATGACGAGTTCGCGCCGCAGCATCGTGACGTCGGCGACCGCGTAGCTTGACGCATCAGACCATGCGGCGGCGGATCGAATCTTTGTACCGAGTGGCTGAGACTCCAATTCCTCTTGGCGCTCGTTCGTGACACCAACCATTGCCTGGTGGTCGTGTCCGCCGTGCTCTTCACCGCGAACGCGCGCCAGCGCGCGCTGCAACACCGGACCAGCAAAGACGATGCCACCGGCGAAGGCGAGCAAGACAATCATGATCGGGCCGCCGACGAACTCGGCCGCCGCGAACTGCCAGCCGAGTAGTACCAGCATGACAACCCCGAGTTCCACCACGAGATTGGTCGAGGCGAACATGAAGATCATCGACGACGTGAAGTCGGCGCCCTTGGCGAAGAGTGACTTCGACATGGCCGACGCGGCGTAGGAGCAACTCGAAGAGACCATGCCGTATCCCGACGCACGCGCTACCGCTGCGGGACGGTGGTCGCCGAACTTGGCGCGCATCTGATCCTTCGAGACAAAGGCCTGCACGGCACCCGAGAGCGTGAAGCCGAGTACCAGCGCCCACAGGGTCTCCCAGAACATGAAGAACCCTTCGTGAAGCCCGCGCGCGAGATCCACGAACACGGGTGTGATCGATGAGAGCAGCATCATGACTTCACCAGCCTGGCGATTGCCTCGGAGGCCTCACGCAACTTGGTCTCCTTTTCGTCGCCGCCGGCCTTGACGGCGTTGACGACGCAGTGTCGAAGGTGCTCGTCGAGCAGGCGCAGTGCGACACTCTCAAGTGCGCGATTGACCGCAGAGATCTGCTGGAGGACCTCTATGCAGTAGCGGTCGTCCTCGATCATGCCGTGCACGCCACGTACTTGACCCTCGATTCTCTTCATCCGTGCCAGAACTGCGGCCTTGTCGTCGCTGTATCCCGGTTGTGCCATTGCGACTGTTCTCCTTGTTCGTGTGGAATTCGTTTACTGGACGGTGAGGCTCTGATACATGCCGTTGGCGTAGTGCCACGGTTCGTCACACACCAACTCATAGGTGCCCGGCGAGAGGTGCAAAGTGACCCAACTCGTTGTCGCCGGTGCGATGCCCGCACCCGGACCGCGGCCACACGACGTTGAAGCCTCCCCGAGGCTCGTTGACTCGTTGATCGTGCCGTCACTCTTCAGCGCACGAGAACCCACGCCGTCGCGTGGGGTCGGCAATACGAGCAGTTCGTGGGTGAGCGCACCAGCATTGGTGGCGACGAATGTCACGTCACCCGCGCGCACCCGGCTCGGCGACGCGTACAGCGACACCATCATCACCGTGGATCCGCTCATCATCTCATTGCCGCGATCGGAGAGGGTCACGTGCACGACCGTGCCCGCGGGTTGTTCTGGACCGCACGCCGTCACGGGCTTGGCGCGTATGTCGCTGATATGACCCTGGGTGAAGCCGACGCCCGCAATCGTGAGAAGACTGAGCAGGCCAATTGCTCCAAGGATGACCGAGAGTCGGGCTGTGGACCTGGTCATGACCGATCGCGCAGCGTCGCGAGCAGCGTGGTGAATTCCTCGGGGGTGATTTCACCACGTGCGAGACGCTCGCGAAGTATGGCAACGGCCTTGTCACTGTTCTCGGGGTGTACATGAGTGGTCGGACCCGAGTGGTTGTGGCGAACAAGCGCCACCACGCCAAAGACCAGGATCGACCAGAAGACGACCATGCCAATCATCATGAGGACCCACCAGCCACCAGCCATTCCCTGATAACCCCAGTTGTAGCCCATGAGTCGTCTCCTTGTCCGCGAAGTCCCTATACCCCTAGGGAGTATAGATCCGCTGGGGTCGCTGTGGGCCGTGGGAGGGGGGACTTTGGTCACAACCTGCAGCGGGTCGCGTGGGCGAATGATCATTCGCCGCGCTGGGATGACCAGCGCGCAGATCGCTGACGCCCCGCGAGGTGGTTATCGGTCGATACCGCTGGGCAGCTGGTCTTCTGGCCACTCGAGCAGCGCCACCGCGCTGCGGCACGCGAAGCGGTCGGTCATGCCCGCCACGTACGCCACCGACGCGCGAAGGGCTGCAGGTGTACCTCGCTCGAGCATCTCAGCGCGCTCTTTGACGTCGGGAATCGACATGGGGTGCTCGGCAAAGTACTCAACGAGTGCACGCAGCATCGCGACTACTGCCGATGCCTGCTGGCGAGAAGCGCCACGCAGGTAGATCGACTGGTAATTGAAGGACCTGAAGGCGGCGAGTGCCTCGGCGTGACGAGCGTCCATGCCGATAATGCCGGTCGTGCGGATTGTTCGGATCATGGCGTTGATGAACGCCCCGAGTTGTTGTCCGCGGCGCTCGCCACATCGTTCGCGCACGAGTGGTTCGAGGTCAGCCATCGAAACGATGCCCGCAGAGACTGCGTCTTCGAAATCGTGGCAGACGTAGGCAATCCGGTCCGCCCAGCTCACCACCTCGCCCTCGGGGGTCATGGGAGCGGGTCGCGACCACGAATGATTTCTGATCCCATCGAGGGTCTCTTCGCAGAGATTGAGCGTCGCCAGTGAGACGTCGGCCCCCCACGTCGCGTGGTCGAAGCCACCATCCACGTACGGGTCGAGCGCCTCTTCGCTCGCGTGCCCACCGGGTCCGTGGCCACAGTCGTGACCGAGCGCGATTGCCTCGGTGAGCGAGACGTTCAGTCCGACCGCGCGCGCTATCCCGGTGGCCACTTGAGCGACTTCGAGTGCGTGGGTGAGCCGAGTGCGCATGTGGTCCTCGGGAAAGACGAAGACCTGGGTCTTGCCCGCTAGACGGCGAAACGACGACGAATGCAGGATCCGGTCCCGGTCACGCTCGAAGCAGGTGCGAAATTCGTCGGGTTCCTCGTCGCGGAGTCGGTGACCCGCGCCACTCGAGCGCGTCGCGCCGATGGCCAGCACCTGGTCGAGTTGCGCTTCACGCTCCACGCGGGTGCCCGAGGTTGTCGAGGGGGAGCCGGTGACGTCCAGTGACGCGCGTGAGTCGCGGTGCGCAACGACCACATCCTCGGTGCTTCCCTCGTGGCCTTCCATCGTCGCGGCCCAGCGCCGGTTGCGTTCCGAGGCAGTCTCACTACTCACGCTATTCATCATGCCTCAGGCCCGTAACATGGGACAGTCGCCACAGTGGCAGAGGAGTCGTAATGGATATTCGTATTGGCATCGTGCAGTCAATGAAAGAACTCGAGGTGGAGCTTCCCGACGACGCTGATCACGATCAGATCATGCAAGACGTCGAGGCCGCGCTCGAAAGCGAGAAGGTACTTTGGCTCACCGACCGCAAGGGCCGTCGCGTAGGGGTGCCCGCCCAGCGCATTGCCTACGTGGAGTTCGCCAAGTCGGCGAGCGAGCGCGTCGTCGGTTTCGGTAACGCCTAGGACGTCTACCGTGATCGATTATCACCTGCATCTCTGGCCGCACTCGGAGTCGTCGGTCTGGTACGAACTTGACCAGATTGCCAAGTACTGCGATGAAGCGAAGGCCAACGGGGTCAATGAACTCGCCCTGACCGAGCACTCAAACCGTTTCGTCGACGTGATGTCGGCTGTCGGGCCCTTCTGGCAGAAGTGGGGACACGAACCGACCACTCCCGCGATGGTCGAGTATTTCGACTTCCACGCGAGGAACTCCCTCGAGGACTACATCACGCTGACCCAGGCCGCGAAGGACCAGGGACTGCCCGTCAAGATCGGACTCGAAGTCGACTACTACCCGGGCCAGATGGACGAAGTCTCGGCCCTGCTCGCCCAGTACCCCTTTGACGTGCTGATCGGCTCAGTGCACTGGCTCGGTACGTGGCAATTCGACGACATCGACAACGACGTGCAGATGCACGAATGGAAGGTGCGCGACGTCGACCAGTGCTGGTCTACCTACGCGACTGCGCTCGAGGAGTTGGCGGCGTCCAACTCGGTCGACGTGCTCGCGCACCCTGACTTGATCAAAGTGGCGGGATTCTTCGCGTCGAACCCCGACGAGCACTGGGAGCGGATGGCTAGCGCTGCCGCCGCTGCGAACGTGTCGGTGGAGTGTTCATCTGCGGGGTGGGTCAAGCCCGTCGGCGAGCAGTATCCGGCACAGGGCTTCCTCGACAAGCTGGTGGCCAAAGGGGTCACCTTCACGACCGCGAGCGACGCCCACCATCTCGAGCGAGTCGGCGAACGAGCCGGGGACCTCGCGAGCCTCCTCGAGGACCGCGGCGTGCACCACCTCGCTTCGTATACCAAGCGCCAGCGCCAGATGGTTCCACTGCGAGTCAACTAATGGCGACGCTCGCCGAGCTCGCCACGCTGCGTACGAATCTCTCGGACGCCACGGTCGATCATCTGCTGCGCCTCACCGCGTCGTGGTCGCTGCTCGCGGACCTTTCGTTCTCGGACCTCTTGTTGATGGCGCGAGTCGATGAGCCCACCAATCGTGGGACGCAGAACTTCGTCGTACTCGGCCAGATGCGCCCTAACAATCGCTCCACGCTGTTGAACGACGACCTCGTGGGCACGACCCAGACCGCAGATGCGTGGCCGCTCGTTCGTTTGGTCTTCGACAGCGGCACCAAGGTCATTGGCGAGGTGTCGGTTGAAAACGTCGGTGATTCGGTGCCCGTGTGGTGTGTACCGGTGCGCTTTGACGGCAAGATCGTGGCCGTGATGGTGCGCCTGCAGGGTCCTCTGAGGGGGCCAGCGTCGCTCTACGAGCAGGCGTACCTCTCCATCTTCGAGCGGCTCTGTTCCATGGTCGGCGACGCTACCTTCCCGTACCGAGAGGACGACGTCGCTGGCCCGGGCATGCCGCGTGTTGGTGACGGCATCATCTTGCTCGACGGGCTGGGTGAGGTCGAGTTTGCGACACCGAACGCGACTAACGCCCTGCACCGCCTGGGCATCTACGCCTCAGCCGAGGGCCGGACACTTCGCGCGATGGGACTTCGCGTGCGCGTGGTCGAGCGATCACTCGAGTTCGGCCTACCAGCGATGGAAGAGGTCGATCGCGGACAAGACGTCGCGATTCTCTTTCACTGCGTACCGCTCTTCGACCACGGTGTGGTGACCGGCGTCGTCGTGCTGGTGCGTGATGTGTCGGACCTTCGCCAACTCAACCGGGTGGTCTTGAACCGAGAGGCGGCGGTACGAGAGGTCCACCACCGCGTGAAGAACAACCTTCAGACGATCTCGTCACTGCTGCGTCTTCAAGCTCGACGAAGTGACGAGATCGAGACGCGCGTCGCGCTCCAAGAAGCCGAGCGGCGGGTGCGCTCTATCGCAGTGGTTCACGAGGTCTTGTCACGCGAACCTGGTGAGGAAGTGGTCTTTGACGAAATTGTCCGCTCGTTGGTCCTGCTGGTCGAAGACACCGTGCTGGCGCTGCACCCGGTAGAGATCGTCGTCAACGGAGAACTCGGCGTGCTCTCGACCGATCTCGCAACCCCACTGGCCGTGGCGCTCGCGGAGTTGCTCACCAACGCCGTCGAACACGCCTTCGTGGGATTCGGTGGATCACACAACGAGCACGTGGGCGTCGTCACGCTCAACCTGTCGCAAGAGGACGGGTACGCCGAAGCCGAGATTCGCGACAACGGTCGCGGACTGGGACCGGATTTTTCGCTCGAGGTTCCAACGAGTCTTGGGCTCTCGATCGTGCGCGACCTCATCCGTACGCAACTCAACGGGACAATATCAATGCAATCAATGCCCTACGCGCAAGGCGGCGGGACGCTGGTGCGTGTCGTCGTGCCGACGAGCGAGCGCGATTAGCTCGCGGCGGAGCGGCGACGCGCCGCCAGCCACTGCTTGCGTAGCTTGCGTCGCTCATCTTCGGTCGTACCGCCCCACACACCGGACTCCTGGTTGGTCGCGAGCGCGAACTCAAGGCAGGCCTTTTGGGCGTCACAGTGGTCGCAGACCCGCTTGGCAGACTCTATCTGGTCCGTCGCCATGCCCGTGGTGCCCACGGGGAAGAACAATTCGGGCTCGGTATCGCGGCACGCTGCGTCAGAGCGCCAGTCGGCATCGTCCCAGGCGTGGGTTCGGTTCCAGATCAACGACATGAATGATTCCTTTAGGTAATTCCGCACAGCTTTACCTGGAAAGCATTTGCGGCGGGGTAAAAGATTTTAGTTTCGTCAGTGTTAAAAAACAAGGATTTCTTAGGGTTTTTTAACCTGGCACGCCCTCAGGCGGTCAACCTGAAAGACTGGCTCGCGTGATCGACGTCTACGCCCATCGGGGCTTACACCAGGTGGAGCGTGAAAACACGGTCGCGGCGTTCCTCGCCGCCAAGGCGCTCGGGGTGACTGGGGTCGAACTCGACGTGCGACGCACCCTTGATGAGTGCCTCGTCGTCCATCACGACCCGACGGTCGAGGGCATGGTGATCGCCACCTCGCGCCGTGGGGACCTCGGCGACAAGGTCGAGGACTTCGACGCGGTCATGGAGGCGTGTCGTGGGATGCGGGTCAACGTCGAGATCAAGAACATCAACGAGCCTTCGGAGCCAACGTACGACGCCTCGGGAGACTTCACACGTCAGGTCTTGACGGTGCTGCACGAATCGCACTGGGCCGACGCGGTCATCGTGTCGTGTTTTGACGAGGTGACGAGTGCGCTCGTTCGCACGCTGGACCCTGATATCGCGGTCGGGTGGCTGCTCTGGGGCGTGGAACCCATGAGTGCACTCACGCAGGCCTACGTGCTCGGTCTCAACGCCGTGCACCCACACTTCTCTCTGGTGACGCCTGAAGTCATGGACAGGGCCCGTGAACTTGGGGTCGAGGTGAACGTGTGGACCGTGAATAACGCCAGCGATATCAAGGCAATGGCCGAACTCGGTATCTCGAGCATCATCACCGACGACCCGGCGCTGGCGCTGAGCGTGGTGGGCTGAGGACTCAGATTTATCTACTGGTCAGTAATGCCCTAGATTAAAGGGTATGAACGTTGTCGTGTGTGTAAAGCAAATCCCCGATCCAGCCGCGCCGCAGTCACTTGACGCTTCGCACAACCTGGATCGTTCGGGCAAGTTAATCCTGGACGAAGCCGACACCTACGGTGTCGAGATGGCGCTCCAGCTCGTAGACAAGGCGGGGAGCGGTGAGGTCACCGTGGTCTCCATGGGATCGGCGTCAGACGTGGCGGGGCTACGCAACGCGCTCGCCATGGGTGCGGCCAAGGCCGTCATCGTGAGCGACGACAGCCTTCGAGGCACCGATTCGCTCGGTACCGCAAAGGTCCTCGCGGCGGTGATCGCTCGCGATATGCCCGACCTCATCTTGTGCGCGACCGAGTCGTCAGACGGCTACACCGGCACGACGCCTGTGCAACTCGCCGAGTTGCTCGGACTACCGTCGGTCACTTTCGCCAAGTCCGTCGTCGTCGAGGGTGGATCGCTCAAGGTCGATCGCCAGACTGAGGCGGGCTACGACGAAGTCACGTCGCCGCTTCCCGCGCTCGTCACGGTCACCGCTGGTGTCGTTGAACCTCGCTACGCGTCGTTCAAGGGCATCATGGCCGCGAAGAACAAGCCGGTCGAAGTGTTGAGTGTGGCCGACCTCGGCCTCGCGGGTGTGGTCGGCCAGGCCGGCGCCCGCCAGGAGATTACCGACGTCGTGGTCGCCGAGTCGCGTCAAGCGGGCGAGAAGTACGTCGATGAAGGAGACGGCGCCGAGAAGATCGTCGCGTTCCTCGAGTCCATCAAAGTTCTGTAGGAGATACCAATGTCAATCCCTTCACTCTGGGTCGTCGTCGAGCCCTCGAACGGCTCGCTCACCACGACCTCACTCGAGCTGTTGAGCCACGCGCGCTCACTCGCATCCTCCGTCGCGGCGATCACGTGGGGCAACGGCTCCTCATTCGCCGCTCAAGCGGGAGAGTACGGCGCGACCACCCTCTACGACGTGGGCGCCCTCGATGGCTCCCTGCCGGGCGTGCCCGTCGCCTCAGCGATCGCGGCACTGGTGCAGAGTGCCGGTGCTCCCGACGCGATTCTCATCCCCACCAGTTACGACGGTCGTGACATCGCGGGACGTCTCTCGGCACGCCTGGACCGACCGGTCCTCACCAACGTCACCGGACTGGCCGACGAGGGCGGGCTCGTCACCGAGCACCCCGTGTTCGGCGGCACCCAAACCGTCAAGGCCCGTTTCACGGGCGAAGGACCCGGGCTCATTGTCATTCGCGCGAAGTCATTCGCCAGCGAATCAGCGGGTGGCGCGCCCGCGTCGGTGCTGGCCGCGCCGGTGGGAGACACCGCAGGCACGGGCAACGCGCGCATTGCGAACTCACACGTTGAAGAGCGCACGGGTCCCAAACTTGAAGACGCCGCCGTCGTGGTGTCGGGTGGACGAGGGCTCGGCGAGGCCGAAAAGTACGCGCTGATCGAAGAGACCGCGAGGCTCTTGAATGGTGCGCCCGGTGCGAGCCGCGCCATCGTTGACGCTGGATGGGTGCCCTACTCCTACCAGGTCGGCCAAACCGGCAAGACCGTGAAGCCAACGGTCTACATCGCGTGCGGGATCTCGGGCGCGACCCAGCACATGGTGGGGATGAAGGGGTCGAAGAACATCGTCGCCATCAACAAAGACGCCGATGCGCCGATCTTTCAGATCGCGGACTTCGGCATCGTGGGCGACGTCCACAAAGTGCTGCCTGCACTGATCGAGGCGCTCAAGACCCGCGCCTAGACACGCCGATGACGAACGAATCCCCAGTCTTGGACTGGGGATTCGTTCGTCATACGCCCCCGACATTGCCTGATTCCTTAGGCTGGGAGAAACGATATGCCCACCACACTGATCTCCCCGCGCGCCCGTCGATGGTGGACGCTGGCGGTACTGAGTATCGCGCAGTTGATGGTGGCCCTTGATGCGACGGTGATCAACATCGCTCTTCCCAGGGCACAGTTGGACCTCAATTTCTCAAGCGCGAATCGTCAGTGGCTCATCACCGCCTACGCGCTCGCCTTCGGATCGCTGCTTCTGCTCGGGGGGCGACTCAGTGACCTGTGGGGGCGACGTACCGCACTCGTCGTTGGTCTCGCGGGTTTCGCCGTGGCATCGGCGGTCGGGGGGGCGGCTGGAAATTTCACGACCCTGGTTATCGCGCGAGCGGTGCAAGGCATGTTCGGCGCCCTGCTCGCCCCCGCCGCCCTCGCCGCATTAACGGTGACGTTCCGCGAACCGCGAGAACGCGCCAAGGCGTTCGCTATCTTCGGAGCGGTCGGGGCCTCGGGAGCGGCGATCGGGCTCCTGCTCGGCGGGGCGCTCACCCAGTGGTCGTCATGGCGTTGGTGCCTTTTCATCAACCTGCTCTTCGCGGCCCTCGCGCTCGTGGGCGTCATGCTCTTCGTGAGCGGCGGGCGCAGTCACCATCACACCCGCCTCGACGTGCCCGGCATTGTCGTTGCGAGCGGAGGTCTGTTTCTCGTCGTCTACGGCTTCAGTCACGCGGTGACGACGAGTTGGTCGAACTCTTTGACCTGGGGCAGCCTGGTAGGGGGTGTCCTCTTGCTCGTGGCGTTCGTGCGATGGGAACAACGATCGAAGCACCCGTTGTTGCCACTTCGACTCGTGCTCAACCGCACCCGCGCGGGTTCGCTGGTGGCCCTGTTCATCACGAGCATCGGCATCTTCGGCATCTCGCTCTTTCTCGCCTACTACCTCCAGGTCACCATGGGTTTCTCGCCGATG
This sequence comes from Acidobacteriota bacterium, assembly GCA_019352095.1. Lineage (GTDB taxonomy): Bacteria > Actinomycetota > Acidimicrobiia > Acidimicrobiales > RAAP-2 > RAAP-2. The sequence continues at coordinate 7,549 of JABBNY010000019.1, read as the reverse complement.
CGCACGGGCGTCGCGTTCCTGCCCTTGGTCGGGGCCATCGCGCTCTCGGCGGGGGTAGCCAGTGCGCGGCTGCTGGCCAAGGTGGGTCCACGCCCTCTCGTACCCGTCGGGATGGTGTTGTCGATGATGGGAATGATCCTGTTCACGAAGCTTCCCGCGAACTCGGACTATTTCGGCAGTGTCCTGCCGGGGCTCGTCGTCACGGGTCTCGGTCTCGGCCTCATCTTCGCGCCCGCGATCGCGAGCGCGACCTCGGCCATCAAGCACCGTGATGCGGGCGCGGCGTCGGCACTGGTCAACACCACCCAACAGGTTGGCGGCTCGGTCGGGACGGCGCTACTCAATACCATCGCGGTTTCAGTTGCGGCGCGTGCGCTGCGCTCGGTGACGCCGTCGCACCTGAGCGTGCTCAGTGAGACCCACGCGACGCTGCACGGGTATCACGTGGCGTTCTGGTGGGCCGCTGGATTCTTTGGTGTGGGGGCGATCCTCACGTTCTTCATGCTCGAATCAGGGGTGCCCGAGCTCGAGGGCGATCTGGTCCCGCTGATCTAGATCAACGGCCACGGGTACGGCGGCCATTCGCGGTCCTCGTCGGGCACGGGATAGTTGGCGTTCTCGACGAGGTTGTGCGCGCGCATCTGGGCTGACGCCAGCTCGTGCACGTTGAGGTACCGCCCGAGATCACCGACCTCCCCTCGCGCGAATCGGTCGATGCGTTCGAGCAGCGACGGCGCAACGGCCAGACCCGCGTACTCCCAGATGACGGTGCGCAGCTTCTCCTCTTCGTGGAAGCACAGACCGTTGTCGATGGCCCAACAACGCGCACCATCGAAGAGCACGTGACCAGCCTTGCGGTCCGCGTTGTTCGCCACGACATCAAAGGCGGCCAGTGTGGCGAACCACTCGTTCAGTTCCGCGCGCTCGCGCAAGGTGAAGTAGTGGTCTTCTTGATTGTCATCGACCCACCACTGCAGCGATCCGATGCCGAACGGTGCATCCTCGCGCGCCACGGTCGTTGGGACGAGGTCGGTGCCCAGGGCGACGTCGAGCTCGTAGGCCGCGACCTCTCGTCGCCACAGTCCATCAGGAAAATCCCACAATGGGCGCTCACCGGCCTCGGCTTTGTAACAAGCGTGCGCGCTCACGCCGTCGAGGGTCACCTCGACGAGCAGCGCCTGGTTGGAAGAGCCCGCGACGCGACCGAGGACTTCGAGTGAACCCTGGACCAGCAGCTCGCTCTGTTCGTCGCGCGTCATTTCGTCAGCGGATTGGCGGACGATGTCCGTTGGTACGCGGACAGTCGTGGCCCTTGGGGTCAAGCGGCCCCCCACAGAGCGGGCACGGGGGACGTCCCGCCTCGACGAGTCGGGTTATCGCGATGGCGAGGCCGCCGGCCAGCTCTTTGCTGAGCGTGATGTCGAGGTTGTCTTCCTCTTCTATTGACTCGAGTGACACCTCGATGGTCCCATTCTCTTCATCGAGGGCGATGGCGATATCGCCCACCACGAAGTCCACCTCGTATTCGGGTTCGAGCGCGAAGTCGTCGGGCAGGTGGCCGGGCCGACCCAGCTCGGTGATCACCTGAGCCAGCCACTCAGCGAGCGCGCTGAGTTGGATCTTCTCGCACTTGACAATGACGAGGCGACGTCCCTGGCGGGCCTGGAGGAGGAAGAGTCGGTTGCCCACTTCGCCGCGCACGCCCACCATGACCTTGTCGGGGGCGTCAAAGACGTAATTCATGATGGTGCAAGCTCCTTTAGGGATCCGGTGTTGTTCACGCACAGCACCACGGGTGCCGCGTTGGTGAGGACAATGGCACTGACCGAGCATGGTGAGATCACGGTGCGTTGGAAGAGGTCGAGGGGTACGCCCTGGGCGTGGGTGACCGCGGCCTTGATCGGGTCGGCGTGGCTCACCACCACGATCGTCTTGTTGCGGTGGAGCTTCGCGAGGCGTTCAAGGGTGCCCCACATACGCACCTGCATCTCGGAGAACGACTCGCCCTCGGGGAAGCGGAAGGTACTCGGGGAGTGCTGGACGGCGTGCCACTCTGGTTTGCGTCGCAACTGGGCGAGCTTCTTGCCCGTCCAGTCACCAAAGTCACACTCGAGCAGACCCTTGTCCGTGACGGCTCGAAGGCCGAGCGCGTTCGCGATGGGCCGCGCCGTCTCGCGCGTGCGCTCGAGCGGTGAGACGTAGAGCGCACTTGGGGTGCGTGAGAGCTGCGCGAGGCGTTCGGCTACGTGCTCGGCCTGCGCGTGGCCCTTGTCACCGAGGTGCAGCCCGCGAGCACGACCGGGCAGGATGGTGCCGGTGGTCGCCGTGGCGCCGTGGCGTACCAGGAGGATCGTGGTGAAAGTTGGTGATGTCGCCACGGCCCCTCGACCTACGCCGAGCGCACGGGGATCCGGCGAGGTCCGGGATTTTGATCCTCGGGCCAGCGCTTTCTCGACACCTGAGCGAGTTTGTGCAACAGCGCGACCGCGCCCGGGTCGTCATCGCCGGGGCGGGTCTCGATGATGCCGCGCTCTTTCATGGCGCTCAGTAACTCTCGTCCGAGCTGCGTGCGCACGATGACGAGCGTCCAGTCGCCAAAGGCGCCGATACCACCCGTGGAGATGTCTGCATGCTCAGCGGCGAAGTCGGGGCAGTGCACGCAACCTTCGCGGGTGTAGGCGTGGGCCTCTTTGAGCGGAATCTCGTGGAACCCGCCGTCATGGGTCCAGATCTGAAAGACGCCCTTGATGTTCATCTTCTTGATGTCGCTGCGCTTGATGCCGTACTGCTTGTCGAAGAGGTCTTCGAAGATCGAGTCATCGAAGGTCTTCGAGCAGAGCAGGCCGATCGTGAGACTGAGGCGTCGCGCGATCTTGCCGGCCTTTCGTGTCTGCATTGCGCCCGGCGCCGACGCCATGCAACCCATGCCGACCAGGGCAATACGCTCAGCGCCGCCCTCGACCGCCTCGGGGTAGGCGAGCAGGTTCGCACTGTACGTGTAGCGCGACTTCGCGGTCTCGAGGACCTCGTCGCGGGTGCGCGCGACTCGCGGTTGCGCGCGCCAGGTCGATCCGTCGCCTTCGAGTCCGCTCACGAGCGCGGCGTCGATGACGTCGTTCTCAAGTGCGTAGATGAGCAGGCTTGACACGAAACCACCGTCCTGGCCGTTCTCGACGATCGATGCGTCGTTCGAACGCGCGAGCAGCACGTCGCCAATGCCGTAGACCTCTTGGTCAGTTCGTTCACGTGCGAAACGGTGCGTGTCGATCTCGCTCTCCCAGTTTCGAAAGCGCGGGCAGGCGCGCGTGCACATCGTGCAGCCCTTGATACCGTGCGTGCAGTCCTCGCGTCCACCGTCGATGTCGAGGTGCCATGGCTTGTAGACACCGTTGTCGCTCTCGTAATCAAGCACGTCATGGGGGCACGCGACCACGCACGCGGCACAGCCCGTACACAGGCCCGACGTGACGACCTCGCTGAACAGCTCTTTCCATTGCGGTTTCTCTAAAGCCATAGGGCAACCTTAGTAAGAAAGTATTTTTAAGGGCACGGCGATACGCTGAGCGCGTGCCAGAAGTACTTGAAGTCGAAACGTATCGACAACTCGCCAATCGTGTGGTTGGCGCGACGATCGTGCGTGGGTGGGCCGATGCGTACGCGGCGAAGAAGCTCTCATCGCCGGCTGCGTGGGCGAGGGCCGTGAAGGGCCTCACGCTGACCGGCACCTCGCGACGGGGGAAACTCCTCGTGCTTGAGACCACCGGGGTCACTCTCGCGATGCGTTTTGGTATGACCGGCGTGCTGTTGATCGACGACGACGCCGCGATCGACGGATTGTTCTACGGGCCCCACACGTACAAATCGGAATGGATCCGCGCGGGTCTCGAGTTTGCAGACGGACGAAAGCTCGTCCTTCATGATCCTCGTCGCTTGGCGCGTTGCGAACTCGATCCTGACCTCGATGAACTGGGCTTTGACGCGCTCAGTATCTCGCGAAGTGAATTCGCGAAGGCGCTACACATCGCGCGTGGCGAGGGTCCCGCGATCAAGGCGCGCCTACTCGACCAATCGGTGATTGCCGGGGTGGGCAACCTACTCGGCGATGAGATGCTCTACCGCGCGGGCATCGACCCTCGTACCCCCACCGCGCAACTCACGATCGACGATCGCAACCGCCTCTTCAAGGCGTTCACCCAAACAATGCGTTCGTTGCAACGTCGCGGTGGATCGCACCTGGGTGACCATATGGAGGGGCGCTTTCCGGGTGGACACTGTCCCCTCGACGGTGGTGACATGCGAAGTGCCACGATTGGTGGGCGCACGACCTACTGGTGTTCGGTGCATCAGAAGTAGTTAATTTTATAGTCTTTATCTTCTTTAAGTAGTTTAAAGACCACGAATATAACTATATACTTGCTCTGAATAGTGACATGAACTAGTAATAGTCATTATTATGGCTCTATGGAGGTGGCCATGACCAGTCAGTTCGAAGATCTTGAGATCACACTTGGCGAGAGTGTTCGGGCGTTGCGAATCGATCACCGGCTCACCCAAGTCGAACTCGCGAAGCGCGCCAACGTCTCAGTGGGGGCCGTGAAGAATTTAGAGACCGGACGAGGGTCGAATACGACCACCCTGGTGAGGGTGGTGCACGTCCTCGGACACGACGACTGGCTGTCGGCGCTGACGCCGAGTGCCCAGGTCTTCAACCCGCTCGACCTACTCGCGACACCCGCCACGAACTCGCCCCGGGGACCGCGCCGGGTACGACACTCGGAACAACGGTGACCTACCGTCAACTCGCCTACGTCGAGGTCTGGGCCTGGGGCACTCGGGTCGGCGTCGTGGCACCCGACCCGCGCAGCGGTAGATACGTCTTTGCCTTCACTCCTGAATGGATTGCGAGCGGCGTCGAACTCTCCCCGCTCAAGATGCCCCTTCGTGAGACGCCCTACGAACTCGGCCAGTGGCCCGAGCTCGCGACCAACGCCTTTCACGGCCTGGTCCCACTGCTCGCCGACAGCTTGCCCGACGCGTTCGGTAACGCCCTGGTGAACGCTTGGATGGCCGAGCACGGCGTCGCGCGCGACAGCATCACGCCCCTCGACCGCTTGGCGTACGCGGCGGACCGGGCGATGGGTGCGCTGGAATTTCGCCCACCAGCTGAGGACGCTGCGCGAGAGGCTCCATTGGCAATCGCGTTGGCCGACCTCGTACGCGCTGCGCGCCGTACGGTGCGCGGCGAGTTGGCTGACGACACCGGGGCCCCCCACACGGCGATCCAGCAACTCATCCACGTGGGCTCCAGCGCCGGCGGGGCCCGTGCGAAGGCGGTGATCACGTTCAATCCCGTCACGTACCAACTCGCCTCGGCATTTGTACCACGTGAGGCGGGTTTCGAGCACTGGATCATCAAGCTCGACGGCGTGAGCGCCACCGGCATGGACGGCCACGGCGACGGACTCGGCGAGAGCGCGCCCTACGGGCGCATTGAGTACGCATACAGCCTGATGGCGACCGCGGCAGGCGTCGACATGACACCCTGTCGCCTGCTCGCAGAGGGACCGCGACGACACTTCATGACGCGCCGCTTCGATCGAGACAACGACGGTGGCCGCATCCACGTCCTCTCACTGGCGGCACTGGCTCACCTCGACCAGCGACTCGTCGGGGTACACAGCTACGACCAGTACCTCACCGCGGTCACGCAGCTCGGGCTCGGACTCTCGAGTCTGGAACAGGCGTACCGGCGCATGGTCTTTAACGTGGCGGCAGTGAACCGCGACGATCACACGAAGAATTTCGCGTTCATGCGAACGCGCGACGGCCAGTGGGAGTTGGCACCCGCCTTTGACATCACCCATGCCTATCGAGCCAGCAGCGAGTGGACGAGTCGCCACAATCTTCGCGTCAACGCAAAGACCGAGGCGATCACCCTCGATGATCTCTACGTTGTCGGTGACCGTCACGAGGTGCCGGGCTTCAAGTCGATTGTCCGCGAGGTCATCGAGACGGTCGGCGCATGGCCGGAGTTCGCGGCCACTGCAGACCTCGACGCGACCGCGCTCACGTTGGTAGCCGCTGACCTCGAGCGGTTTCGACCTCGATAGTGCGAGGCCAACGCAGCTCCACGCTGCGGCGTCACCTCGGTGAAGTTCGATTGTCACATTGTCGATGGTGAACTCGCTGACCAGAGGTGACGAGAGAGCGAGGAATCACGAGGAGTGGCGCTGTGAAGCCAAATTCAAATCGGGTATGGCTTTTATTAGCGTGACACGATCGATCCCCCGCATCGGTCAGAATGGGGGGATGCAGTCATTCATACAGAACTACGGCTACTTCGCCCTCATCATGCTGGCCATCGTCGAGTCGGCCTGTGCACCACTGCCTTCGGAGGTGACTTTCGGCTTCGCGGGTGCTCTGTGCACCACGGCGGTCACCGGTCACGCGCAGTTCTCAGTGTGGGGCGTCATCGTCATCGGCACGATTGGCTCGCTCATTGGTTCGGTGATCGCCTACGAGGTAGGTCGCACCCTCGGTCGCACCATCGTCGATCGCTGGGGAAAATGGATACTGCTCACCCACAAGGACCTCGACGCGGCCGAGCGTTGGTTCGAGAAGTACGGGGCCATCTCGGTGTTGATCGGTCGAGTGCTGCCCGTTGTGCGCAGTGCCATCTCGGTACCGGCGGGCATAGCGGAGATGAAGCGAGGCCGCTTCATGGTCTTGACCGTTATCGGTTCACTCGCGTGGGTGTCGCTGCTGACGGGGCTTGGCTACGCGGCGGGTTCGAACTGGGACCGTGTCTCCAAGGACTTCCACTACGCCCAGACGCCCACCATCGTCGCCATAGTCCTGCTACTCGCCTGGGGCCTCTGGCACCGCATTCGCACGGTACGTCGTCACAACGCGGGCTAATCGCTCGAACGTCGACGCGCTCCCGGCCACGCTAGGTCTCGACCCAAGAGGTCGTCGTAGGTCTCTCGGCGTTGCACCACGTTCGCCTCGCCGTTACGCACCATGACGATAGGTGGACGAAGCGCGCCGTTGTAGTTGTTCGCCATTGTCATGCAGTACGCGCCGGTCACGGGCATGGCGATGAGATCGCCCACGCGCGGTTCTCGAAGGGCCACTGATTCAATGAGTTGGTCGCCCGACTCACAGTGACGACCAACGAGCGAGAAGACCTCACCACGACCGACCCGGTTGGCCACGGTGGCGTCGAAGGCTTGACCGTAGAGCGAGACTTCGAGGTTGTCACCCATGCCGCCGTCGACCGCGACGAACGACCGTGACGGACCGTGTTTCACGGTGACGACCGAATAGAGCGTCATGGCCGTTTCTGCCACCATGGAGCGACCCGGCTCGATCAGGATTCGTGCACTCAACGGGAGGTGCTCGTGTGCCGCGGTGACCAGCGCATCGAGATACTCCTCGACGGACGGTACTTGCATGTCGCAGGTGTAGCGAGCACCGAGGCCACCGCCGAGATCGTAGACCGGGAAGTCACCCAGGCCAGCAATCGCTTCGACCGCACGAGTGAAGGGTT
>JABBNY010000249.1 GCA_019352095.1 Acidobacteriota bacterium | reverse complement strand
TCACGGAATTCTTGGCCGATTCGACGTCTCTCATCACCGTCACGGTGGATCGAGGTTAATACGTACGGCATAAAACAACTCACTGCAATTAGACCCGCCGCGACAAAGCACAGCACCCCTGCATTCCGATATTGCGAAGCGTCAAAATCATCATCCTCAATAAGAGGAGTTGCATTTACAGCATCCTGTATTTTTGCATCTTCTGAACCAACTTTCGATCCACAACTAGAGCAGAAGATGCGTGAACCCACCAGTTGCTTGCCACACTTGGAGCAGAACTTTACTTCATCCATATTTCTCCTTTCTACACCTATCGAATGAAACCTTGTCCCTACACGCATTCATCAATCGACCTCTTGTGAAGGTAACGGCAATTCACTCCATGTGCTTATTGATTAGCCTGTTCGAATCCACACAAGTACAGGCCTTGAACATGTGTAGGGGCGAACTTCGCTGGACCGTGGACTGGCCCATAATCGAAGCTGATGCCAAACGACTATCCGGCGCGCAACTCGTCGAGAATCACAATCTTCGCCTCCTCCCATCTGACCGGCGGCCTCTTGGTCTTCTCTTCGATTGTCGCTACCCTGCTCTCGTTTTCGAGCGCGTCCTCAAAGGTCATTCCTAGTCGCTCACAGAGGCTGCGAACGTAGTCCACTTCAATGCCAATCGGTGCAATGAAAGTCTCGGGAAGCCAGCGCCCCATCTCGGGGATCGATTGCGGGCCCTGAATAACGAGATATGCCGAAGCGAGATACATCTGCAAGGCGTGTTGGAGGTTCCCGCACTCGCGCAAATGTTCTGCCATCTTGGACACGTTCTGCTGGTAGGCGTACATGTCGCCCTTGTGCGAGAACTTCAATCCATCTTCGTTGAGCATGCGCCACTGGACATCAGCTTCGCTGAACTGTGGAGGTAGCGCCGCGCGGACTTGCGCGTGGTGGCTCATCTCTTCGACCTTCTCGTCGAGTGTCCCGTTCACCACTGCCCACGCCAAGTCAATGATGTCAGCCTGGTCCTTCGTCACGACGACGCGAGCGTTGATGCGCGGATCGGTGCGGACGTACATGAGCTCGCCGCAGTCTTGGCACTTAGTCTTTGCACCCGGTACCTTCTTGAGCGCGACGCCACAACTTGGGCACGCGGCGACGCGACAATCTTCGGCCTCGACTGGTCCAGCCGACTCAGGCCATGGTGGCAGCGTCGGTGACTTCTTGCGTCCGAAGATGTCCACGTTCGTGAGTGTAGCCAGAGGCCCGAATATCTCTCCACCAAATGTCATAATTGGTGACGCCAAAAGTCCGATCAGACCGGAATCACTCATCTGTGCTAGTAAAGCGGCATGAAGAAACTTGTCGGTGCCCTTACCGTTGTCCTTGCGTTGGCGGTTTTCAGCAGCCCACAGTTGGCCTACGGAAGTGGGGCGGCGAAAATTGGACGCTGGTTTAAGGTTGCCAATTTCACGATCCGAGTGAATTCATGGAAGTGCGGCATCAAGACCGTGGGTGACCCAAACAACGGAGGAACTTTCACTGCACAAAAGAGTTTTTGCCTAGCATCCTTGACGGTCGTGAATTCTTCAAAGGTTCCCGCGGAATTTGATAACAGCGCCACGGTGACCGACGTGAGAGGAAGAAAGTTCAACGAAAATGACTCTGCGGCTGTCTATGCCAATGAGAAGATCGACAACTTCTACAATCCAACCATCAATCCAACTTTTGCCCTGACCGGAAACATCGTCTTCGATGTTCCAAAGGCCGACAAATTTATCAATCTGCAAATTCAGGAAGTCACACAGCCCGTTTGGAATATAGTCAGCGCCAACGTGACGGTCTGAACCAATCAAGACCTTAAAGCCCGACTTACGAAACCCTCTCCAAGTTGTCGCAAAGCGGTTGCGAGTCGTCGATGTCGATGTCGACGTCGATGTCGAAACACCACTAGCGAGATTTGAGAGGTGCCGGAACCATGGGCAGGTCAAAACTTTGTATCAGAAGTTTACGTTGAATTGTGGGCAATAATTCTTCTCCGATGAAATCCATCATTCGTTGATTATCGTTAACGCCCGTGGAACGCCCGTAGTCCATTCTTCCGGTAGAGTGAGCGCTGAAAAATATCATAGAATCAGGATTTATGTCCAAGACAGTAATTGAAATTGGCCACCCTCTCAAGGTGGAGGCACGGGTTCGAATCCCGTTGGGACTGCGAAGTGACCTTGACCCCGTTTCGGGCTAACTCGCTTTGACGTACTCCTGGAGTGCGGCACGGATGGCCTCCGAAAGGCTGATTCCTTGTTCGGCCGCGCGGATTAGTAGGTCGCGCTTTAGTTCGGGGTTGAGACGAACAGACTCGACCGAAGACGGAGATGAACCCAGAGTTGGTCGACCGCCGCGACGACGAATAATCTCGTCGGCGTCGTATCCCTCTTCGGCCTGTGCGACCATGTCGTCGATTGAATTCCTACGCTTCGTCATTGTTATTCTCCTTTCTTAGGTAACAGCTTCTTGTACTGCTCTCGCATCCGCATTGCGTGAATTACGCAGGGACCATTAGGACGGTCGACCACAATCAACTCCAAGATGTTCCCTCCTCGATCCGGTCCCAGGATCAGATAGCGAAGGGGGTCCTGATCGACTTCGTCAACTGCGAGGGCAAGATTGAGACAGTGAAGAATGTCGGCCGCTGCGATTCCGTGCTTGAGCGCGGAGGGAAGCACTTCCATTGCAGTATTGTATTACAAAACCTCCATGGTGGCAACATCGAAAAGTCGAGAATCTCCGGTATGCGACGTCATGCCCAACCCCTTCAACTCCCCCGAATCCGATGCGTGATCTCTCAGGAGAGATTCGACATCCATAGAATCCACTCCACAATTTGGTTCCATGAAAGAACCGTTGGGGCTGCGAATGTGGCGTTTTCCGCAGTAATGTCCTGGCCTCGTCGTACGATGAGGGAACCATGTGGCAGGCTCCCGATATTCAAGACGTCGCGACCGAGGTCGGCCAATGTCTGACGAAGGGCGACGCTAGTTCGGCGTTTCGCGTCATTGCTCGGTTTCTTGAGTTGTACGACAAGGCGGACTGGCCGACACGTGAGCGTATGGTCGAGCCTCGACCAGACCCCACTGGTAGCGAGCGCTATGACGCCATGTTGGCTGGCATCGTCGAATACGCCTGTGCGACTCACCGGGTCCTGGCTCCGGCGTGGGTCAACGATCCTGAATTCTTCCTCGACGAGTTCTGGTTCGTTTCCGGCATGAAGTCGCTCCATGCTGATGCCATCGTGCACAGCCCCATCTCCTTTAAGCGCGGAGGAGTCTTTTTGACGCAGGGCGCCTTGACCTACGCATGATGGCCTTCCGTGGACGCCATGAACTTCTCAACGCCTTCGAACTATTGGACGATGAGTTGGGCAGAATGGGCGTCGAAGCTGATCTCTTCATCGTCGGCGGAGCGGCGATGGCGGTGGCTCATGACCGTCATCGGGCAAGCGCTGATGTCGCCCTCGTGGCGTCGAAAGGGGACCGATCGCCGAAAATGCCCCTGCTTCCCGAGGGCGTGGGGACGCCGTCGTCTCGTCGAACTCGAGTCATCACCGTTAGCCCCTCGGCCCACGGTGACCGGAGGGGCTAGCGGTGATGACGGCTCAGTGAGCGGAGACTGCCT
>JABBNY010000248.1 GCA_019352095.1 Acidobacteriota bacterium | reverse complement strand
CGTGTGGGTCTCGTCAAGGATCAACAATGTGCCCGTCGCGTCACACAGGGCTCGGACGCCTTCGAGGAATCCCGGCTCGGGCAGGACGATCCCGATGTTGGTGAGCGCCGGTTCGGTGAGGACCGCGGCGACGTCGCCAAAGCTCAACTCGCGTTCGAGTGCGGCCAGGTCATTGAACTCAACGACGCGGGTCGTTGTCGTGGGGTCAACGGCCGGCGCCACGTTGCCCGGACGCGATGCGGGGCGACCGTGTTCGTCGACCACGACGAAGGTCTCATCGACCGAGCCGTGATAGGAGTACGAGAACACCAGGATCTTCGGGCGTTGGGTGACCATGCGGACCAGGCGCAGCAGCCACCGGTTCGCGTCGGTGGCCGAGAGTGTGAAGGACCACTGCGCGAGCCCAAAACGTCTCGTGAGCTCACCAGCGACCCATTCGGCGTCTTCATTGGGCAGCATGGTCGTCACGCCCCCCTTGGTGCTCATGCGCTCGCGTACCGCTTCAAAGAGCGCCGCGGGCGAGTGACCGGCCATTGCGCCGGTATCGCCAAGGGCGAAGTCAATCAACTCGTTGCCGTCAATGTCCTTTACCAGCGCGCCGTGGGCCTCAGTGAAGCCCAAGGGGAAGCCACCGGCCCACTTGTTCATCCACGTCATGGGCACACGCGCCAGAAGGTGGTTTGCGCCCTCGTGCAGCGCCTTGGACCCAGGGTGGGCCTGTTCGTAGTGAGAGCGCTCATTTTGGGATAATTCAGCCAGTTTTTGACGATTCAGATAGTCCATCACCCCATCGTAGGTGGGCCGTGCGGGAATTTCCTATCACCCGATTCTCAGAATAAAGCCCTCAACAGGGATTTTGAAGAGAAATACACAGTCCTTAAGGTGATTTATTATGAGAAATCCCAATATTTCAACACTTTTGCGATAAAGATGGCTGCGGTTACTGGGAACCCCCAGTCCGATTCAACGAAGAGTAAGGAGTCGACCGGTGAACAAGGCCGAGTTGGTAGATGCAATTGTTGCCGAGAGTGGCGCGACAAAGAGTACGGTCGCTGAAGTCCTCAAGTCCTTTGAGGATGTCGTAGTGAAGAACGTTTCAAAGGGCGAGAAGATCGTGCTTTCAGGCTTCCTGTCGTTCGAGCGTGTAGACCGCAAGGCCCGCACCGCCCGCAACCCTCAGACTGGCGAAGCCATCCAGGTGAAGGCTTCCAAGGCTCCGAAGGTTTCCATTGGCTCAACCTTCAAAAAGGCAGTCAAGGGTAGTTAGTCCTCAAAGTTGTGTGAGATTCCCCCGGGCGTTTGCCCGGGGGATTTTTGCTTTGATGCCACTTTGCGATTGTGCGGGGACCATTATTGGGGTCGAACTCGGCTGACCTGAGAGATTCGCGGCCATTCGCAGGAACTTCGGTGATTGACCTGTTTTCGCTCCGAGTGAACAACTCCGCGCACGTTCAGCACGTCGCTCGAGCGATTCCGCCCAGATCGGTACGAACACGAGCGTTGCGGGCCACGCTTGACGCCAGCGCGATTGACTGACGAGGGCACTGTGAAGGCCGCGTCCGCCAAATAAAGTGACGGCTAAACGCAACAATCCCCGGGCAAACGCCCGGGGATTGTTGAAAGTTGCAGCGATTGTTAGTCGACGAGGACGTCGACCAACTTTCGTCCCCCGCGGTAGCCGAACTTCACGGTACCTTCCGCGAGTGCGAACAATGTGTCGTCCTTGCCAATACCGACATTGCGGCCGGGGTGGAACAGCGTGCCGCGCTGGCGGATGATGATGCTGCCCGTCTTCACGGCAGTCCCGTCAAACGTCTTTACACCAAGACGTTGCGCATTGGAATCGCGACCGTTCCGTGTGGAACCGCCACCTTTTGTCTTTGACATCGATGCTCCTTAAGCCTTGGGTGAAATCTTCAGGATTTCAACGGTCGAGTACTTCTGTCGATGACCCCAGCGCTTGCGCTGGATCGACTTTGCCTTGTAGGTCAGGGCGCGAATCTTGGGCCCCTTCTCGTCGCCGATGATCTTGGCGCTGACGGTGGCTCCCTTGAGTGCCGGGCCGGCGACAACACTGTCCCCATCCACTAGCAAAACGGGCTCGAACTGGACATCGGCACCAATGTCCTCAGGACGCAAATCAACGCGGACCACTTGGCCCTCGGTGACGCGCTCTTGGGATGTGCCTACTCGGATAACGGCGTACATAGGGTTTCTATAGTAGCCGATAGGCCCGAGGCCGACGCTACAGTCCGGTCGCGAGAACGAATCCTCGACCGTCACAAACCTTGCAGACACTCGAAACCGACTCCAAGAGTCCCTCGTTGACCCGCTTTCGAGTCATTTCGACCAGGCCCAACTCCGAAATATCAAAGACCTGGGTGCGGGTCTTGTCGCGAGAAAGGGCCTGACGAAGCGCCGAGGCCACCGCTTCACGATTGGGCTTGTTCTCCATGTCAATGAAGTCAATGACAATGATCCCGCCAATGTCGCGCAGTCGCAACTGACGGGCCACCTCTTCTGCGGCTTCGAGGTTATTGCGAAATACCGTCTCTTCGAGATTGGTCGTACCGACGTTTTTCCCAGTATTCACGTCCACCACGGTGAGGGCTTCGGTGCGTTCGATGATCAACGAACCTCCCGAGGGGAGGAACACCTTGCGATCGAGTGCTCGATGAAGTTGCTCGTGGACGAAGTAGCGCTCGAAGAGCGGCAATTCTTCGACCGCCCGGTCGTAATACTCAATGCGGTCAGCCAGCTCTGGATTGACCGCCAACACGTACTCGCGCACCTTTTCGTACAGGACCCTGTCATCGATGAGCACGCCGCGATAGTCGTCATTGAGCTCTTCACGCAGCACACGTACCGCCAGGTCCAAGTCGCGATAGACGAGGCGAGGCTGGTTGGACTTGGCCACCTCGGCCTCGATGGCCGCCCATTTCTCGGAGAGTGAGGTGACGTCTCGCGCCAGGTCCTCGGCGGTAACGCCCTCGGCGGCGGTGCGAATGATGATCCCGTGGCGCTCGGGTTTGACTTCGTCGATGATCTTTCGAAGTCGACGACGTTCGCCGTCCGGCAGTCGCTTGGAGATTCCGATCGTCGAGGAGTTGGGTACCAGGACCGCGAAGCGTCCGGGAATCGAGACCTCTTGGGTGAGCCGCGCGCCCTTGGCGCCAATTGCGTTCTTGGTCACTTGACAGACCACCGTCTGTCCCGACTTGATCATCTGTTCAATGCGCTTGTCATTGTGAACAGGTCCTTCGACATCGTCAGCGTCAAAGGAGATGTCACCTCGATACAGGACTGCGTTCTTGGGGATGCCAATGTCCACGAACGCGAGCTCCATACCGGGCAGCACGTTCTGGATGCGTCCGACGTAGATGTTTCCATCGATCTGATTGGTCTCGTCGGCGGCCTTAGCGACCGTGTATTCCACCATCGTGCGACCTTCGAGGGTCGCTATGTGTGTCGCCTCTTTGGTTGAGTGCACGCACATCAAATAGCGACCCTGCGCCCTCGTGCGTCGCTCACCACCACGACGGCGACGACCCTTTGCACGAGCACCCGCGGATTCGAGGCTTCCAGCTTCGGGCGCGGAAGCCTCGACTGGCGCGTCGGCTGGACGCAGGCACCTCCAGCAACCCAGAAACCCATTGCCCAGGTAACCCCCACCACC
>JABBNY010000247.1 GCA_019352095.1 Acidobacteriota bacterium | reverse complement strand
CGAAGGATCTCACCCGTCGGATGCGACGCGATGGCGGCGGCTTCGAAACATTCCTCTGACGCGACGTGGATCTCGAGGTCGGCCTTGGGGCCGATGCCTCCGGATTCGCGCATGATCCAGTTCGAAAGTTCTTGCGCGTTGTCGACGAAGAGCTGGCCCGCCTTTCGAAGAATGGCCGCACGAGCGCTGAAGGGGAGTGCTGCCCATTCCCGTTGTGCCTGGGCCGCGAGTGCCGCAGCCTCGCTCACATCAGCGAGGCTCGCACGTCCGCTCATCGCGAGTTGTTGACCCGTGGCGGGTTCGATGACGGGTGCGCTCTCTGCGCCACCCGCGCGCCACCCTCCCACTGAGATATTGCCCTGCCATGATGCGCCGTCGAGAAATGCCATATTAACCCCCTAGTACAAAGTACCTTGATTGCTTAGCACAATTTTGTTAGGTTGCGCCCAAACGACTAATGACGTCTGTCGTCGACATTCGGATGGTTGAATTTTGAAAATGGGGGAACGCATGTTTATTCGCGAGTGCTGGTACGTGGCAGCGCTGAGCTCTGAACTCGAGGGCAAGCCACTCTCACGTCAGATCTTGGGTGAGCACATTGCTATCTATCGAACCGAGTCGGGTGAGGTGGTCGCGGTCGCTGACCGATGTCCACACCGCGGCTATCCGTTGTCACTCGGAAGGGTCGAGGGCGAACTCCTCGTGTGTGGCTATCACGGCTTCACGTTTGATTGCTCGGGCACGTGTGTCTCGGTACCCGGACAGGATCGCATTCCCACCAAGGCCGACGTACGCAGCTATCACGTCGTCGAGCAGGGTCGGTGGCTGTGGATATGGATGGGCGACGGTGATCCGGACATTTCGAAACTACCGAACACACCGTGGCTCGTCGACTCCACACAGTGGTCATCTGTGACGGGCTACGCCAAGATCGACGGCTCGTTTGATCTTCTGGTCGACAACTTGCTTGATTTGTCGCACGAGACGTATCTGCACAATGGATCAATTGGTACACCTGAGGTGGCCACCACGCCCATAGAAGTCGAGGTGGATGACACGACCAACGTAGTGAGGGTCTTTCGTCATATGGACGCCGTGGAGTGCCCGCCGTTTTATGCAAGGACAACGGGACTTGAAGGCAAGGTCGATCGGTGGCAAGACATCGAATACTTCCCACCGGGTTTCTACATGCTGAATGCTCGCATCGCGCCGGTAGGCCAGCCCCCGCTCGACGACGGTACCGACGGACACGCGTTTCACATGAAGATCTTCTATGGGCTCACGCCCGCGAGCGAGGGTAAGGTGCACGACTTCTGGGCTTTGGCCCGGGACTTTTGTGTGGGCGATGAAGAGATCGATCGATTCCTCGAGAAGATGCAGGCGTCGGTCGTCCAAGAGGATGTCGACGCACTCAACATCCTCCAGGCGCGTGCGAATGAGAGCGAACAGTGGACCGAAGTGAGTATCAAGATCGATCGCGGTGGCCTCGCCGCGCGCCGTGTTCTCGAGTCGATGAAAGAAGGGCAATAACGAATTGGGCGTTGAACAGGGGTGTGATGCGCGCGTGGGAAATTCTTCAGAGATGTTCCACAATGAACGAAATAGTGTGTTAAAAATGTCAAAACCTTATTGAGGGGGGTCAATAAATGAAGGATGAAACTACACCCGCGAGCCCGGACGGAATTCCGGGCTGGGGCGGATTCGAGTTCGGTCGACGCTTAGGACTGCAGGCAACTGCGGTTATGGCAGCTTCGGGTGCGCTTGGTGTGTTGGGTGACGTGTCGGCATCGTATGCGGCGACGAAATCCTCGACGATCAAGATCGGTTACGTGTCTCCGCGCACGGGAGCGCTGGCGGACTTTGCGGGTCCGGACAACTTTGTGTTGAACCAGATCCGTAAGTCGAGCTACTTCGCCAAGGGCATCACCATTGGCAAGACGAAATATCGTATTGAGATCACCGAGAAGGACACTCAGTCGCTGGGCAACGTCGCGGTTCAGGTCACCCAAGAACTCATCAACTCAGGTGTCGACCTGGTGCTCGTGAGTTCTGCGCCGGAGACGACGATACCGGTGGCGACGACCTGCGAGCAGTACAAGGTGCCGTGTGTCTCCACGGTCGTGCCGTGGGAAGCGTATTGGGGCGGCTTCTCGGGTGCCTCGATCTCGCCACAGGGGGCGGCGACGGGCACGGGGCCAAAGTACAACTCGATGTTCTTCTTCGGCGTTCCGCAGTTCGCGGGCACGTTCGTTCCAATGTGGGAGCGCGTACAGAAGATGACCAAGTGCAACACAAACGTCGCTGAGATGTTTCCGAACGACGCTGACGGCAACGCATTCCGCGCGTCCTTTGCGCCAACGGTGTCGGCGATGTACCCCAAGGGCGGGTACAACTTCGTTGATGGTGGTGCCTACACGGACCTCTCGACGGACTACACCTCGATGATCCAGACCTTCAAGACCGGCGGCAAGGGTGGCGCGGCCTGCGATCTTTTTGTGAACGCGCCGTTGCCTCCTGACTTCCAGACGTTCTGGACTCAGGCGTCCCAGCAGAACTACAACCCGAAGCTCGCTACAGTGGCCAAAGTCATGCTCTTCCCGACTGACGCCTACGCGCTTGGTTCACTGTCGAACAACATCGCGACCGACGCCTGGTTCACGCCGTATGCGCCCTATAAGTCATCCCTGACAGGGCAAAGCGCAAATGCATTCTGTGCTTTGTATCAGTCCCAAGGCAACGGCCAGTGGGTCCAGTCAATGGGTTCGACGTATTCACTCTTTGAGATTGCCATCGAGGGCCTCAAGAGGGTGAAGAACCCCCACGACCGACTTGCGTTGGCGCACGCTCTTCAGACGGTCAACTACAACGGTATGTGCGGCCCCATCAACATGAACCTCAAGAGCAGCAACCCAATGGTCACGAGCCCCGCGAAGGGCATTGGCATGGTCATGCCGGTGGGCGTCCAGTGGAAGCCCGGTTCGACTGAGCTTGTTGGTCACAAGAAGTACAAGTGGTCGCAGTGGGTTGTTGACAACTCGCTGAACAAGCACGTTCACGTGAACGGCACGCTAGAACCCACCAACGCTTAAAAGGATCCTCGGTGCCGTTGCTTCAACTGGAAGGAATCTCCAAGAAATTCGGTCAAGTTGTAGTTGCCAAGGAGATCTCCTTCCAGTTGGAGGCCGGCGATGCAGTGGGTATCGTTGGTCCAAACGGAGCGGGGAAGACGTCGCTGTTCGCGATGATCTCGGGCGACATCAAACCCGATACAGGCCACGTCTATTTCGAGGGGCAGGAACTCAGTCATCTCAGCGCAGCGCGGCGCGCTCGCGCGGGAATTGGCCGGACTTATCAGGTGCCGCGTCCCTTCGAGCACATGACAGTGTTCGAGAACACCCTGCTGGCGGCCCAACAAGGAGCGAGGGCTCGGGGTCAGAAGGCCTACGATCTCGCGTACGGGTCACTCGAGCGTACGGGACTAGGTGATTTCGCCAATGAATCGGCCGGATCCTTGACGCTCTTGCGGCGAAAGCGACTTGAGCTCGCGCGCGCACTGGCTACAACGCCGCGGATTGTCTTGCTGGACGAGATTGCTGGCGGACTTACAGATTTGGAAGTCAACGATTTGACCGCCATCATCCGCGGGCTGCGTGTCGAAGGCATCGCGGTCGTGTGGATCGAGCACGTGGTGCGCG
>JABBNY010000246.1 GCA_019352095.1 Acidobacteriota bacterium | reverse complement strand
GGTGTCCTCTCTGGAGAGGGTGCTACTGGACCTCAGAGAATACCTGGCAAGCGGGAATCGCGACTTCCGAGCGAAGATGGTGAGGGAGGAGTCACCATCTTCGCTCGCGACCGGGCAGTCTGAACTGTGGGACCGTTAGGTTCTCGTTCAATTCGATACAGCCATGTCGGAGGTGGCCGCGTGGACCTTGTGCGCATTCGACAAGGTCGTCTTCACGGCAAGAGCGGTATGGGGAGAGCGAACATCTCGTGAAATGAGTTCGGACTGCCCAGCACGGTCGGTCATCACGATGTTGTGCGATCCTCGGAGACCTCGGCATCTTCATCGGTCGGGTGGGTCGATGTGGCCCGAGCAAATGCCTCACCGAGAGACGTCATGAACTCATTGGGCGAGAGCGAATCGAAAGCGCCAACCGCGGCCACATCGATTGAACTTCCTGCGGTGAGAGGAGGGGCTGGAGCATCTGCTTCGGGGTCGAAGGAGAGATCGGGCAAAGCAAACCGGTCCGACTCGCGTTGAATGGTCTGATCGACGGCGTCGCCCGACCCGATGTCGGAAGGAGGTGCATCACTCACGGCGTTTCTCCCCTGTTGAGAAATTTCACCGAGGTTCTGGAGTGACTGTGCCCACCATAACACTCAATCGGACAACTAAGCAAGGAGAACCTGCGCTCGATGGTACGGCGCAGTATGCACACCCAAGCAACGCTCTCGAACCAACTTGAAGCCCCGCCTTTAGTCGGGTCGTGGAGGGCGCAGATGACGCTTGACTACCGATGGCGAGGCCTCTCTCCATCGGCTTGCGCTCAGCACTTCACCAAGAGTGGAATGCCGTAGGCCGTCTTGGGAAACTGCACGCAGACGTTGACGGTCACCGTTACCTTCGAACCGCTGAACCCCGACGTCGACTTGTTCGTGAACTTGACCACTCCGCCTAGACCACTACCAAAGGTCGGCTTCGTGGCGAGACGCCAGCGTTGCGCCCCAGCGGCCTTCACCACGTCTGAACCGGAGACAGCCTGACCGCGCTTGGCCGCAATCGCCACGGCGTCACGGGCGATATTGAGCGCGTTCGGCTCGCTATTCCACGCCCCTACGGTCTGCGGTGAGCAGGGAGCGACCTTGGGGGTAGCGTCCGCGACGTCCGGGAAGTCCACGCACGTCCACATGTACGTCACAGAATTCACGAACATGACTTCGCGCGGGTATCCCGGCAGGTCACCGAGGTTTGCAACAAGAGAGACTGAGGATGAACTGGCGAGGGAAAGGTTCACTTTGGACGTAGCCACAGCGTTGCTGACGTCGTCGCTCGTCACCGCGTGAGCGGGGCGGTCGTGTGTTGCGGTAGCGGCCGCATACTTCGCGATGTTGAGGACTACTGATGACGGAGCCGCACTGGCCGTCGATACGCCAACATTCAGCAGTATCGCAACGGCAAAAAGGAGCGATACCGGGAGAGACAGGCACCTACTCCGGGTTACGCAAACAACGTGATGTGCCTTCATGAGCGCCCCTGACCTGGAGACATCGACCTAGTCATACTCGACTATTGAACTGCACCTCTATTCTTCGAGGTTCACTCAAACATACGCCCACATCATCACCAAGCTTCGCTGCAAATCGGACCAGTTGGGTCGCCCCATCTCATCACCAAACATGTGAGGCGTCAGAAGATTGCCTGGTAGTGATCGTTGTAGAACGTCTCGAACTCAACCTGACCGGGCTTCGGTACGTTCTCGCTGGGTCGTCTCTTCTTCATAGCTGTACCCCGTTTACTCCAGCTAAGGCCTGAAATCTTACAAATCAACCGTCCGAGCTAATGAACCCGTCGTTTGTAGGTGCAACTGCCTCGCCAGCATGTCCTGACATTCGGCGAATCCGCTGGGGGGCTTGCATGCCACATGTCGATACGTGCGCGCCCGAGAATTGGCTCTCGGGTTCGACCTAGTGTCGCTCACGTGCGCGTTGGCTCGGGTCGCAACTAATTAAAACTCATCTCTCAATAGCCAAGTGGAGCAAAGGCCTTAGTGTAAATCCAAAAGTCATCAAACACTGAACACTCGTAAGGCTAAGTTGAGCCCATGAGACGCGCTCATCGACCCCTAGCGGTCTTCGCCCTCTCAAGTGTTCTGGTGGTTGGCGTGGCGATTGTCGCAGCCTTCGCGCTCTCGAGTGCGCCGACGTACGTCCGCCCCCCACTTCTTTGTGGGGCAAACGGCATGGCACTCCACGGTCCAGACGTCTGGGTGTCGGGCTGTGTCTTTAAGAATCACTCGGCATTCTCAGCCAGAATCCCCGCAATCGTGGAGTTCAACGCAACGAACGGCTCGCTGATGAAGGTCGTCAAGGACCCGGTCCACGGCAATGATGGACCTCAGGGACTTACCGTGAGCGGTTCGCGTGTCTGGGTGGCCAACGGCAACGGCAACTCCATTGTCGAGCTCAATGCAACGAACGGATCGTTGGTGCGCGTCATCAAGTCCAAGGCCGATCGATTGAAGAGTCCTTGGATGATCACCGCAAGCGGATCGCGCGTGTGGGTCTTTAACGAGGGAAACTCTTCGATTACCGAACTGAATGCATCGAATGGGGCTCTGGTGAGAGTGATCAACGCGAAGGCCGATCAACTTGTCGGCGTGAACAGTATCAACGTGGCGCATTCTCACCTCTGGTTGACCAACGGCACCTACGCGCACGACTCCGTGATCGAACTCAATGCGGGTAGTGGCTCGCTGGTGCGAGTGATCAACGCGAAGGCCGGCGACTTCAACTTGCCCAGTGCACTCGCCATGCGCAACTCGAAGGTGTGGGTAACAAGTGCGGTTGGCCCAGTAGCGACGACGCCACTCGCCAATGGGGCTTCGAACTTCCCCGGCGGATCAGTCAGCGTACTCACTGCGCGTAGTGGCTCGCTGGTGCGAGTGATCACGACAGCGACGGACGCCTTCTACGGACCTGCGGGAATCGCCGTCGGTCACTCCCACGTATGGGTCACGAATGGCACCGGGGGGACAATCACCGAACTGAATGCATCGAATGGGGCGCTGGTGCGAGTGATCAAGGTCAAGGCCCTCGAATATGGCAGTCCAAGCACCGTCATTGTGAGGGGTTCTCGCGTGTGGGTGTTGGACTCTGCAGTCTTGCTCTCGGGCCAGTCCGACGTGTGGGGCGGCGCAGTCACCGAACTGAACGCATCAAATGGATCGTTGAGACGGATCATCAGGTGATGCGACGATGCCACGCCGACGAATTCTCCAGATTGCTACGGTCGTTCTTGGCCTTGCCGCCGTAATGTTCGCATGGCGACTGTACAATCGTCCCGCGCACCAGTACAACACAGCCTACGAACCGTGTTGGAACGCTGCGGTCCTGGCGACACTAGGTGCGCAGTCCACTTTCGGGACCACGAATTGCTATTCACCGGGGAATCTTCCTGGAGTCGGGCGCCTGGTGGGAACGTGGCCGTCTAGCTCGAGCCCTGGCCACGACCTCGTGATTTTCGCCACAGCACGTATCCCTGGTCGAGGGCTAAACGGCATCGCCTACGTCGTTGGAGAGCCGCCTCCATCGGATAATTGCGTCTTTCCACTCGGCGGACCCTGGTGGCAGTTGGCGTTCATGAAGGTTCCGTCGATGTCATGTCCGCGCGGCTTCACGTATCAGGGAGGTGGTTGACTCACAATCCGCAGATGGTGTCGGCCACGCTTCGTGAACC
>JABBNY010000245.1 GCA_019352095.1 Acidobacteriota bacterium | reverse complement strand
CTCTGATCACTGGTGACGATGTTGGCGACGTTGAGACCGAGCTGGCGTAGTTGGTGCGCGCCAACGAGGTGGAGATCAAGTAACGATCGGTCACCCACGTCGTCGAGGAGTGCCCCGGGGACATCGGTGAAATTGGTGGCTACGTCGGGACCAACTTGGTAGCGCTCGCGTGAAATGGCGGGACCGAGGAACGCGAAGATGCTCGAAGGGTGGTTGAAGCGTGCCACCGCGCGTGACAGGATGCCCGCGTGCAGCCCGCGCCACCCGGCGTGGACGACGGCGAAGTCCCGGGATTCTTCGTCCACGAGCAACACGGGCACGCAGTCGGCCACGAGGACGGCGAGCGCGCGTTCGTCGGATGACGTGAAGAGTCCGTCTCCCTCGCACGCAACACCCGGCTCGGGTGCGTCGAGCACGTCACGGCCGTGCACCTGGCGGACAATGACGAGTTCGTCAACGCCAGCGGCGAGCGCAACACGACGTCGGTTCTCGCGCACGTGCTCGATGTCGTCGCCCACGTGGTCGCCGAGATTGAGCGAGTCGTACGGTCCTTCGCTCACACCTCCGAAACGGTCGGTAACGAAGGCGTCGACACCGAGGCGAGCCGCGTCACGGATCACGTGCACGCTCAGTGCGCCGCGCACCTCGGGGGTCAGTGAGCGCTGGCTTGGCATTGGGCGCAGATTCCGCTGAGTTCGAGGACGTGGCGAAGGTCGCGATAACCGAATTTCTTGGCGATGGCGTTCGTCCAGTCCTCTAGTTCGGGCGTATCGACTTCAACAATGGCTCCGCAGATCCGACACGCCAGATGGTGGTGGTGCGCGTCGACGACACAGCGTCGATAGAGACTCTCTCCACGATCGGTCATCACCACGTCAACATCGCCGGACTCGACCAGTCGCTTGAGCTGGGTGTACACGGTGGCGAGCGCGATCTGCCCGCCATTCTTGACAATGAGACCGTGGAGGTCTTGGGCGCTGACGAACCCCGTGACTCGCGAGAGTGATTCGATGACTTCACGGCGCTGTGCGGTGTTTCGAGTCGAGGTCACGAGATCGAGCCTACCGGGATGCCCTTGCTTTTTGGAATCATTCTGAGTAGTATAATTGGAATGGTTCTAAAGAAGGCGTTCATTGCGGGGACTGTCCTGCTGATTGTTGCGGTCATGTCGACCATGATCACGATCGGCGTCACGGGCAACAATGTCGCCGCGACGCCGCTCATTGTCTCGGGGGTTTCCCAGTGGGGTGCCCTGGCGCGACAGCTGGTCGGATCCGACGCTCGAGTCGTCTCGCTCATCACCGATCCCAATGCCGACCCTCATCAACACGAGGCCACCGTTGCGGACGCCGCCAACGTCGCCGATGCGGACGTAGTGCTGCTCAACGGGGCGGGCTACGACACGTGGCTGTCCCAATTGGTCGCCAACCGTTCGGGTGGGGTGTCTACGATCAACGTCGCGTCGCTCATGCACGTCGCGTCAGGACAGAATCCGCATCTCTTCTATGACCCACGAGCCGCTATTCGCTTCGTCGAGACGCTCACGACCATGCTCGAACACCGAAGCGGCTTCGCGAACATCTCGGTTCGATCGCAACGACTACTCGCGCAATTGAATGCGCTCCAACACACCGCGCTGTCGATAAAGCAGTCGTGCGCTGGCGTGCCGGTGGCCGCGACCGAGGACGTGTCGACGTATCTGCTCAACGATATGGGACTAAAGGTCGTGACCCCCGAAGGGTTGCGACTCGCGGTCGGCAACGGCGTTGACCCATCGGTTGCGGACCTGGCCCAAGCCCTCGCGCAGATGAACCAACATCCCGCGTTCCTTATTGACAACACCCAGACCGCGACACCACTCACCAATGAGATGGTGGCCAAGGCGAGAGCTGCACAGGTGCCCGTCATCAAGGTCACAGAGACGATGACCGGCACCAATTACGTCACATGGATCAGTGGCGTTACCCACTCGATCCTCCAGAACTTGAAGAAGGAAGGTTGCATCAAATGAGCGTGCTTACGATGACCAACGGCGCCGCAGTCCTCGGTGGAAGAAGGATCTGGAGTGACGCGACGTTCACGCTTGAACCCGGCACTATCACAGCAGTGCTCGGACCCAACGGGGCTGGAAAGTCGACCTTGCTCAACATCATCCTGGGGCTCGTCCCTCTCGCCGAAGGGACCATGCACGTGCTCGGTGAGGTGCCACATCGTGGCAATCTTCACGTGGGGTACATGGCCCAGACGCGTCAAGCAGATGCGGTATCAACAATGACGGGTCGGGATTTCGTGGGTCTCGGATTCGACGGGCCGCGCTTCGGCTGGGGTCGCGATCGAACGAAGAAAGAGGTTGTACGTCAAGCGCTGGCCTTGACGGGTACGACATCATTTGCCGATCAACCATTGCACAGCCTGTCTGGGGGGCAACGACAGCGCATTGCGCTTGCGCACTCGACGGTCTTCAGTCCTGAACTGCTGCTGCTCGACGAACCACTCGCGGCCCTCGACCTCGCAGCTCAGGTCGAGATCGTGGACTTGATCAAACGCCTTCGCGATTCAACGGGTGCGGCCGTCGTGGTCGTGGCGCACGACCTGAACCCACTTTCGGGCATCGTCGATCAGGTCTTGTGGATCGCGCGACATCACGTGCGGTGTGGCACGGTCGACGAGGTTGTGAACGAGGACGTTCTGAGCGACCTCTACGGACAGCCCATCGAGATCATCGTGACACCACGAGGTCGTCGGGTCATTGTTGGCCTCGAAGAGGAGTTGGCGCATCCGCATCCTCACGGGCATGACCACTCTCACGATGGCGAACACGCCCACGACCTCGGCGATGATCACGATTACGCACATGCACAAGCGCACCACGCGGCACTGCATGAGGAGGTGAGCGAATGAGCCTGCACAGTCTGCTCGCCACGCCTTTTGTCCAACACGCGTTCTACGCCGTGACCGCGGTGGCGCTCGCCGCGGGTGCGGTTGGGTACTTCGTGGTCTTGCGGCGCCAAGCGTTCGCGGCGCACGCCATTGGTCATGTGGGTTTTGCGGGCGCGGCGGGAGCGGTGTTGCTCGGCCTGTCGCCCATCTACGGGTTGTTGGTGTTCTGCCTCGGTGCGGGACTGCTCATCGGGCTCGGTGGTGCGACGCTCGATGACCGCGATGCGGTCGTAGGCGTCACACTCACCGCAGCGCTCGGCCTTGGTGTCCTGTTCATCTCGCTCTACAGCGGTTACGCGAACGCCACGTACTCGATCCTGTTTGGTCAGATATTGGGTGTCACGTGGGGTGCGGTGGGGCTCGTGGCCGCCCTCTCGATCGGCGTGCTGCTCGCCGTGTCACTCACCTATCGGCCCTTGCTGTTCATATCGGTCGATGAGCGCTCGGCCGCGTCGCGCGGACTCTCACCACGCGCGCTGTCGCTGCTCTTCATGGGTCTTCTTGCGATCACGACCGTGGTGGCGATACAGATCGTCGGCGTGCTACTCGTCTTCTCCCTGCTCGTGGCTCCGGCCGCCGCCGCGGAGGTCATGACGAGTCGGCCCCTCGCTGCGATGTTCCTCGCGATGTTCATTGCACTGATGAGTGCGTGGCTCGGCTTGTTGTTCGGGGTCTGGATCGGCGGGCCGGTGAGCTTTTGGATCACGGCGCTGGCGTCGTTGTCCTACTTGCTTGCCCGGTTCGCCGCTACGGCGAAGACCCGTCGCTCGATGCACGTCGTTGCGTAACCTACAGGCGTGACCGCACATCAGAG
>JABBNY010000244.1 GCA_019352095.1 Acidobacteriota bacterium | reverse complement strand
TTGTCGGTGATCTCGCGGAACCATCGTTCGACGAGGTTGAGCCACGAGCTCGACGTCGGAGTGAAGTGCAGGTGGAAACGAGGATGCTTGTCGAGCCAGGTCTTCACGTCGGGGTGCTTGTGAGTCGCGTAGTTGTCGAGGATGAGATGGATCTGCAAGGACTTGGGAACTTCGCGGTCAATCTTTCTTAGGAACTTCAAGAACTCCTCGTGGCGGTGTCGTGGTCGGCACTCACCAATCACCGCACCCGTGAGCACGTTGAGAGCGGCGAAGAGCGTGGTGGTGCCGTGACGTTTGTAGTCGTGGGTCATGGTCCCCGCGCGACCCTTCTTCATCGGCAGCGACGGTTGAGTACGGTCCAGCGCCTGGATCTGGCTCTTCTCATCCATGCACAGCACCACGGCCTGGTCGGGTGGATTCAAATACAGGCCCACCACGTCGATGAGTTTCTCTTCGAAGTGCGGGTCGTTGGAAAGCTTGAAGGTCTTCACTAGATGGGGTTTGAGTCCCCTCGCCGACCAGACCCGCTGGACCGTGGCGGGGCTCACGCCCGCCGCCTTCGCCATGGAGCGACAGCTCCAGTGGGTCTCACCCTCGGGAGTGGTCTCTTGGGTTAAGCGCACAATCTCGTCGATGGTCTCCTGGGGGATCTCGGGCTTACGACCCCGACCGGGACGAACCCGGCCGATCTTGGCGACACCCTCTTCGACAAAGCGCGCTCGCCATGTGACCACACTCGCGGGCGACACTGACAACTGCGCGGCGATCGCCGTGTTCGCCAGACCTTCTGCCGCCAGCAACAATGCCTTCGCGTGAGTGACCTCTCGATGAGGAGCGGTGTGCGAGCGAGCGAGCTTCTCCAGGATCTCTCGCTGACCTTCATCCATCTCCAACGGCGGCGTCGCGGGGCGCATACCTCATGATACCACAATCACCATCTAATTACGAGACACTACACTAGTTCAGTTCGACAACTTGAAGCGACGTAACGCCAACGGAACACAGATCGCGATGATCAACACGCACCAGCCGATCATCGATACGACTGGATGCTCCAATTGCCACGAACCGTGGGCGGGAGTGCCTTGGGTGACCTTACGAATCGCCGCGACCAATGCCGACAACGGATCCCATTCGCCGATCGCGCGCGGTATCGTCTTCATCCCCGAGATCGGTACGAACGTACCCGCAAGGAACGAGAGCGGGAAGACGATGGCGAAGCCTATCCCTTGCATGGCGTCAGAACTCTTGACGATCATGCCCATGAGGACGCCGAACCACGTGAACGCCGAGAGTCCGAGCAACACGAGCAGGATCAACTCGAGCACGCCCCACGGACTCATGTGCGGACGCCAGCCCAGGGCCAAGCCGATGCCCGCCACGATAACGATACCCAGGATCTGTTCGATGATCTGTCCGACCACCTGAGAGGTGATGACCGACAGTCGCGTTACCGGGAGCGATCGAAACCGGTCGATGACGCCGCTACCGAAATCGGTCGCGGTTGCAACCCCCGCACCGATGACGCCAAAGGCGAGACTCTGTCCGATCAGACCCGGCAAGAGGTAGTTCTGGTACGTCATGTGCGGGATATGAATAGCCGAACCAAAGACGTAGAGAAAGAGCAGCGTGAAGACCAGGGGCTGGATGGTGACGTCACTCAGTCGAGACGGTACGCGCGGGATGGTCTGGAGGCCTCGCCCGACGAGCAATGCCGTCTCACGCGCGAAGCGTCGAATCCGAGCCGGACGTGGCGGGAGCGCTTCGTTGGCCGCAGGGTCGACGCGAGTAAGGGTGGTCGTCATGCGCGAACCTCTTCTTGATCGCTGGTTTCGTTGGTCGGGTGTGACGGCTGGCCCGTGAGCGCCAGGAAGGCATCATCAAGGGTCGGTCGGCGAAGGGCGATTTCGGCGACGAGCGTGCCGTCACTACCGAGGGCAGTCGTCACGGCGCTGAGGTCGGACAGTTCATTCGGCGCAGGAATCGAGATCATTCGCTGATCACGTGCGACGACCAATGAGAAGCCACTCGACAGCCGCGCCGCGAGTTTGTCCAGACTCTCGAGGTCCACCGCGATGATGTCGACGCGCTGATCACCAATGCGCGCCTTCAAGTCGTATGGCGTGCCCGCGGCGGTGGCACGTCCATGATCGATGAGCACGATGTGGTCGGCCAATGCGTCCGCCTCTTCGAGGTACTGGGTCGTGAGGAACAAGGTGACCCCCTCGTTCACCAGATCTCGTATGGTCGACCACACGACTTGACGGCTACGAGGGTCGAGACCAGTGGTGGGTTCGTCCAAGACCAGAATCTTTGGCTGGACGACCAAACTCGCCGCCAGGTCAACCCGGCGTCGCTGGCCGCCTGACACCGATTTTACCAACTTGTCGCGGAACTCTCCGATGTCGAAACGTTCGATGAGGCCTTCGACGATTCGGTTCGCCGGGCCCTTTGAGTAGCCACGGAGTCGTGCCATCAACAAAAGGTTCTCTCGCGCGGTCAAATTGTCTTCGAGCGCGGCGAACTGGCCAGTCAAAGACAACACACTGCGCACCGCATCGGCGTCACGCACCACGTCATAACCGCAGACCGAAGCGGTGCCGCCCGATGGTTCGCTCAAGGTCGCGAGCATGCGAACGATGGTGGTCTTGCCAGCGCCGTTGGGCCCGAGCAACGACACCACTGATCCGGCTGATACCTCGAGGTCGAATCCGTCGACCGCGACGAAGTCGCCGAAGCGTTTGGTGAGGCCTCGGGTGATCACCACGGGATCGATACTGCGTGTAGAGATTCCAGTCATCGAAGAAGTATATAGTCACTAGAAATATTTAGCAACTAGAAATTATGCTCGTTGCCCGTTAGAATTGGGGCATGCACGAGCACGACGCCGAGAACCCACACCTCGATTGGCGTCAAGCCCTTCGACCCCGCGTTGATGTCACGCTCGATGAGAACGAGGGGCTGCGTGAACGAAAGAAGCGCCTGACGCGTCAACTCATCTCGGACACCGCGACGCTGTTGTTCCTCGAACGCGGATTCGACGAGGTAAAGATCACCGAGGTCGCCGCCGCGTGCGGCGTCTCAGAGAAGACGATTTACAACTACTTCCCCACCAAGGAATCGCTGGTCCTCGACCAGGAAGAGAATATGAGAGAGGAGATTTCTCGCGGGCTCGGACCTGGTGCGGGACGAACGTCGCCCGTCGATGCCATCACGTCGATCATCGCCGAGCGACTCCATCAACTGGTCTCGTACTCGCGACAGGCCGGCCTTGCCAACATGGCAATGATCCGTAGGTTCGCCGAGATGATCGATACCACCCCTTCTCTCAAGAACGCCCAGGCCGACATGACCGAGCGTCTTGCTCAAGTTGCGGCGCGAGCGATGGCCGCGCGCGCCGGCGTCGACCCCGACGACCCTGAACCCCAGATCGCGGCCGATGCCCTGCTCGGACTGTGGCGCGTGTACTTCAGGGCCACCGTCAAATACGCCGACGAAGGAAGGTCCATTGAGCAATTCGAGCGAGCGGTCCTCGAAGACGTCCATCGCGCCGCGCGTCTCATCGACTCGGGGCTCTGGTCATTCAGTGTTGCGGTGCAGAAGACCAATTCGCGTGACCAGTTGAAGAACGCCGCCGAAGCGTCCAACGAAGCTCGTAAGCAGGTCGTTATCGCCATCAAACAGGCCAAGGCGACGTGGCATCAAATCAAGTCCGACGCGAAGCACCATACCCGCGCCGATCACGACGACCAAC
>JABBNY010000243.1:246-3757 GCA_019352095.1 Acidobacteriota bacterium | reverse complement strand
CAGTCGCTTAGTCTCTCCATCCAACGTCGCATCGATAAAGAATTTTGTGAAGATAGACAGCCGAGAAACTGAACTTCTCTGGAGCAGGGCTGAATCAAACTTCCCACTTGCACTTGAACAAATGAAACAAGGGACCATCTTGAGCCACCCAGAATCCACGAAACTGATTCGAGACATGATGGCACTTCACTTCGCGCGAAGTATCGATGCCCTTCAAACTCATCTCAACGTATGGCGTTCAGGTATTGGCGAAGTCCCCGCCCTAACCGTCAGGCCCGCGTGAGACACCCGCTGACAAATTTCATTTCATAAGGGCGAGACAAGTGACACCAAAGACCAATGACTGCAATCAACTCCGCCCAGGCGGTTTCGCGTGACCAAGATGGTGACGTGCAAGACAACATTGACCCCGCTGCTCGACCAACGAGACGAACATTCAGCACCGAGGAGAAGTTGGCACTTCTCGCGGCCTACGAACTCTGCGACCCCGGCAAGAAGGGCGAGTTCGCTCGTCGTGAGGGGCTCTACTCCAGCCAGCTGACCGAGTGGCGACGCGCGCGTGACGCCGGCACGCTGGTGACGCGTGAATCGACTGCGTCGCGCCGCGATCGACGCGAGTTCGAGAAACTCGAACAGAGGAACAAGCGGCTAGAGGCCGAACTCGAGCGCACCCGACTGGCGCTCGATATCGTGGGAAAAGCTCACGCGCTCTTGGAGATGCTCTCCGAGAGCGCGGACAACGAGTAGTGGTGGATGAACTCATGAACGTATTTCACGAGGAGCTGGCTCCACTCGTCGGAGTGAAGAAAGCCTGCGCCCTGCTGGGTCGGGTGCGCTCGAGCTACTACCGCTTGAATAAGCCGGTGGCGACGAGGGAACCAGTCCCTCGGCTGAGCCCGCCCAACGCGCTGAGCGAAGCCGAACGTGCGCAAGTCCTGGCGTTGTTGTGCCAAGACGACCACGTCGACTCCTCGGTGGCCCAGGTCTACGCCGAGACCCTCGACGAGGGCACCTACCTGTGCAGCCAGTCAACGATGCTGCGCATCCTTCGAGCTAATCGCGCGACGAAGGATCGACGACGCCAACGAACCCACTCGGCCAAGAAACGACCAGAGCTGATCGCCACGAAGCCCAATGAGATTTGGAGTTGGGACATCACCAAACTGCACGGCCCCACGCGCGGTCTCTTCTACGACCTCTACGTGGTGATCGACATCTTCAGCCGCTACGTGCCGGGTTGGCTCGTGGCGGCGCACGAGGACGCCGAGTTGGCCAAGGAGTTCTTGGAGGACGCGATTCTCACCCAGGGCGTGGCGCGCGACCAGTTGACGATCCACGCCGATCGCGGTGGGTCCATGCGCTCCAAGCCGGTGAGTCAATTGATGATGGACCTGGGCGTGACGAGAAGCCACTCACGACCCCACGTGAGCAACGACAACCCGTTCAGTGAAGCGGCGTTCAAGACGCTCAAGTACTGTCCGACGTTCCCCGAGCGCTTCGGCTGCATTGAGGACGCGCGCGCGTTCAGCGACGTGTTCTTCAATCACTACAACCACGTGCACCGGCACTCGGGCATTGGACTACACACCCCGGCCTCAGTGCACTACGGCACGCACCTGGAGATCCGCGAGCAGCGACAGGCTACGTTGACCACTGCATTCGAACGGAACCCGATTCGCTTTCGTCGCATCGCGCCGCAGGCGCCCACCATCCCCGAAATCGTCTGGATCAATCCGCCAATCAAGGAGGTGCTCGCTAATATCTAGAACGACCGAGTGTCTCATTCGACCTGACGGGTTCCGCCGAAGGAGCGATTGAATCTCAACTTGACTATGAGCAACTCTTCATGGAACGGTATGGCATCTTTCCGCCGTCACGTTCGGCTGCAAAGAACATTGTCGACCAGGATTTGACCTCGTCCACACGCAAATTATTTGAAAGTGGTGTGATGTTTCGACTTCGAGTAGTGGACCTTTTCCTTCATGCGCGAAACTACTTTGCAAACTTCGGAATCCAAATTCTTCGGTCGAATGACGGAGCACAATTCTTGATCGGTGATGTTCCATCCTTAACCATTGGCCAAGATGGAAAGAATGTGGGACTATCGGGAGGAGTCCCACTGTACGACGCTCAGACCCTGATTATGCCCTTTGGTCCGCGATTCGCAGTTTCATTGACCAAACAAAATGAATGGGTTGATGTAGGGGTGGAGGAAGTGAACTGGGTTAATCAAATCCAACTTTCAGCGGCTCACGAACACGTCTATTTCCATGTTGAATCAGGCCTTGAAAATCTCGCACAAGAAGTTCGGCCCGCTAAAAATCTTCGCGTTTCCTCGCCTTAGACGCTTCGACGACAGATTGATTCAAGATTGCTTTTCTTGAAAAGCAACATCGGCCTTTAGGTAGGGGACAATCCCAATGCAGGGGTCACTGCGATCTGATTGATTAACCTCGCGGAAGCAAATTATGAAAGTTCGATGACCGGGTTACTTCTTGGTGGTCATTGCATCACTACGAAGAGCCTCCAAGACACCCACGATGCTTCAATCATTCGCTTGAACGGCAGGAGAGCCCGCTCATGTAACAACAACGTGCAATAGTGACCAAAGTCGGCAAAGCAGGTCGGCACCTTTCACCGAATCAAAAGTGGGGCTATGTCGCGACTTTCAGAACGAGATTTCAGAATGCTCGAAGCGTTCGCATACGGTGGCTGGGAGGCGATGCGCGACAGCGTCTCGGAACTAATGGACGACGACTTCAACTACGCAATTGCTGACCTTGTCAAGGCTAACTACATCGAGGGGCTCGGGGTCTTTCAAGCACTTGGACGGCCCGCGCCAATCCTTGCACATGGTGACAGCACGCGGCTGACCGAACTCGGCAAACGTATCATCGGCCGATGGGACGACGGGCCCGACGCTGCGGTGAGTGGCATGGCCACAAGTGGCGCTGAGAGAGTGACCGGGCCTTGTGTGGTTTGCGGTGCCACCGAAAACGTTAAGTCAATCTTTAAGTCACGGCCGCGGCTTACGGTGACCAGTGACGATGGAAACGGGGAGGTTCGCATGCTGCCCCCGGTGGATCTCTGCGATACCCACCGCATGCCCGCTGCGCTGCGGGAAATCGTCATCGGGTGGTGCGAGGACCCGGGTTGTCGATGTTGGGGGGTTGAAGGGCGCAAATCACCCTGTGGCCAGTATTTCCGCGAAATTCCGGAATTGTGAAGAGGAGAGGTGAAGCAGTCGTTGGGGCTGCAATTGACGCCGCCTCGATAGGTACGGCAGCAATACCCATCTTCGGGGGATCGGTTGCAGCGATTCTCCAGGCGATCGAGAACCACCACGTTCGCGCCGAGTTTCGCATGCTCAACGACATCATCGACTCGCTAACAGAACGAATCGACGTCATCGAGGGTACTTCCGGAACGCCAGAACAGTTCGTCGATCTCGCGGCCCACGCAATGCGAGTTTCTCCGGAACTTCGATCGGACGAACTCAGGATGGGAGTTG
>JABBNY010000243.1:0-236 GCA_019352095.1 Acidobacteriota bacterium | reverse complement strand
GGCTCTGGCGTTCTGCGTGATCCCTCCCCAAGTGGAACAAGCCCATCTGCTGATCGACATTGCGGCGCGACTTAGTCCCGATCACCTTGCCGTCTTGAGAGCGGTCTCGAGGGGGCTCGCCGATTCCTACGAGGCGAGTGACCGAAACATGGCAAAGCCGTGGACTAAGGCATCGGTGGTAAAATTTCTTCCGTATCTACAGCCGGTAATTGATCCACTGATCGCCCAGATCGAAT
>JABBNY010000018.1 GCA_019352095.1 Acidobacteriota bacterium | reverse complement strand
AGGATCAACTCGCGGCCCTTGTTGGCATCGGCCTCGACCACAAGCCCTTCGAGTGCGTAGGCGATCCGAGCGAGAGCGCCACGGCGCTCATCATGACCAGCGCATCATCGCAGTGGTCGGACGTGGCGCATCTGGGGGAACTGGCCCTGCTGACCAGTCCCGACCTCGAGGCTGACGAGATGTTCGAACGCCAAGGACCAAGCCGTGCACCGGCCCACTGGCTTCGCTGACCTCACAGACAAGCGGGTCGGCATCTTCGGATACGGCGTCGAAGGTCGTGCGAGTGAACGACGCGTGCGCCCACTCGCGAACAGTCTCGTACTGGTGGACGACGAGCCCCCGGCCCCCGGCGTCCTAGCGACCTCGAGCGGGGGCCACGAACAGTTGCTCACCTGCGACGTGGTGTTGAAGAGCCCCGGGATACCGCGACGGCGCGCCGACGTACTCGATCTAGAACGACACGGTGTCGCTGTCACCTCGGCGCTCAATCTCTGGCTCCATGACATAGATCGCTCGCGAGTGATCGCCATCACGGGCACCAAGGGCAAGTCCACCACCACCGCCCTCGTCACATTCTTCTTGCAGTGCCTGGGCGAACAAGCCCAGCGTCTCGGCAACATCGGTCAACCGCCCTACGACCCGAGCGTTGACACGAACTCCGGGTGGTTGGTTCTCGAGGTATCGAGTTTCCAGTGCACCGACATCGATGTCGCACCTGGTCTCGTGGTCGTCACCTCACTGGGTGCCGACCATCTCGATTGGCACGGCTCACTTGCGAAGTATCGCAGCGACAAGCTCTCACTCACCCGCACGAGCGGCGACCATGTCACTATGGTCCCCGAGCAACTTATCTTTCGTGAGATGCGTGATCAGTTGGGTGGCGACGTGGTCTACGTCGAACCTGACGACGCCGGGCTCAGCGCCAGACTGGGGCTTCTCGGTGCTCACAGTGCGTCAAACGTGGCACTCGCGCTTCGCGTCGTCGCCGCCCTCGCGTCGACGCCGATCAAAGACATTCGCGAGCGCATCGACGTCCACGCGCACGAATTCATCCCCTTGAGGGGTCGACTCACCCTCGTAGCCCACGTCGCCAGCGGTCGCGGGACGCTGCGCTACGTCGACGATGGTCTCGCCACGTCCGTGCTCCCCACGCTCGCGGCGCTCGACGTCTTTCGCGATGAACCGGTGGCGCTGCTCGCCGGTGGCTTCGACCGCGGCGTCGACTACACCCCGCTCGCTCGAGCACTCGCAGAACGCGTGTCGCGCACCGCGCTACTCACCATGGGTGACGCCGGTAAACGCATTGGCGAAGTCACGCTCGCAACAGCACCCCAGTTGCCCCAGCATCACTGCGACACCATGCTCGAGGCAGTCACGCAGGCCAAATCCATGCTGCGTGGTGAGGGCGTCGTACTCCTCTCACCGGCCGCGCCGAGCTTTGGTGCCTACCACAACTGGGAAGAGCGTTCTGAGGACTTCACCCAGGTCGTACGCGCGATCACGCACACCTGACGACCTCGCCCGCTAGCGCTCGAAGCGGTGTTCTCCCACCGAGCGGTCCGGACGTGCGAAACCTTCGTAGAGTGCCCCCGCCACGACGATGATGACCATCACGAGCAGCGTCACCCAGCCGTAGTTGAAGTACGCCCCACGGCCACTCGTGAGCGAGCTCGGCCACACGATGTTCAACAACATCACAAAGAGGTACAACGCACCCCCTACCGCGACGGGGACGCCCCACTTGCCAAGCGAGAACGACCCGCTCGGGACCCACCCGCGCCGACGGGCAATGAGCGATCCGAGCACCGTGAGTAGGAACGATAGGTAGATACCCGACGTCGCGAACGAGACCAGCGCGTACAGCGCGTTGACGTGCGCCGGGTATTCGAACCACAAGATGTGTACGTTGTGCGACGGGTTCACGAGCACCAGCAGCAGGAACAGGAACGGAATGACCGTGCCCACGACAATGGCGTTGACCGGTGTCTTGTGCTTGGGGTGCACCTGCCTGATCTTGTTCGAGAAGGGTACGGCGCCGTCACGGGCGAGGCCGAACGCGACGCGCGCGCCGGCCCCTTGGACTGCCGTACCGCAACTGAAGAACGCGATGATCACCATGATCAAGAAGAAGTCCTGGAGCCAACTCGGCAGTGCGCTCAAGATGAACGGAATACCGCCCCCATTGATCATCGCGCCGATCCCGGCCTTGGGGGTGGCGAGTAGCAACCCGAGCACCAGGACGAATGAAGCGATACCGCCGTAGAGCAGGGCGTTGCGCATGGCCTTAGGGACCTGGCGTGATGCGTCCTTGGTCTCTTCGGCGATGTCGCCCGCGGACTCGAAGCCAAAGAAGATGTACACGTTCGCGAGCACTGCGACCAATGCCGCACCCGTGAGCCAATGCCCTCCGTAGTTGACCCCGAGCGGATTGGTCGCCAGGTGCTCGACGCCTTGACTGGAGAACGTGAAACCGAATCCTTGGTGGAACCCGTGGATCGCGAGTGCAATGGCGACCCCGAAGGTACCTATTGTCTCGACGTAGACACCAAGTCCCGCAACGCGTCCCATGATCTTGGCGCCGACCGAGTTCAAAATTGCCGAGAGAATGATCATGATCGCAACGACGACGAAGATCGTGAGGTGATCGCCCGGATTGAGGTTGGTCTTGAACCAGATGTTCGAAAGGCTGGTGACGTAGCCAACAATGCCAGAGTCCACCGACGCCACGGTCGCCAGGAGTGCGAAACCGTAAATCCAGCCAACAAACCAACCGTAGCGCGCACCCACGTTGTATTTGCCGTACTGGTAGAGCGCACCCGAGAGCGGATATTCACTCGCGAGTTCACCAAAGACGAGCGCTACCAACATCATGAGACCCACCACCACCGGCATCGTCCAGATGTATCGGGGTCCGCCCATGCCCACGCCCAGCGTGTAGAGCGAATAGATACCAACCATGGGACTCAGGTAAGCAAACGCCACCGAGAAGTTGTCGAAGAGCGAGAGTACTCGCGAGAGTTCCTGTCGATATCCAAGCGCCGCGAGTCGATCGTGATCGCTTGTTTCAGTACCAATCTCGGACATGCAGCCTCCCTACACACTCGAATTGAGCAGATACTCGGGTACGTTACTGAGACGATCACACAATTTCGTGGATGGGGCTCGATCACCAACGCCGTCTCGAAGCGCTTAAGCCGGGGGCGGAGCGGCTCGTTCCGACGCCGCGTGAACTTCGCGGTCCGGCGGTTCAACCTTTGGGAGCCATGCGGCACTGCGCATGTCGACAACGAAGGACTCGGTGCCGCTCGAGGAGCACGTGTCGCATCCTGACGACGCCTATGACACTCAGCGCGTGGCGGGCGGCACGGTTCGACTATCGAGCCACCAGGTCCAGCTACGCACGTCTTTGATACGAAATACACCACTGAGCATCCAGGGATCGTCACTGAAAATGGTCCGTAGTTGCGCTTCGTCGACGACTTGCACCGCGAGCAGTGCGGTGTAGGTGTCATTGTCGCTGCTGAGGGGGCCACCGACGATGATGACCCCTCGCTCGACGAGTTCGTCGGCGAACAGCGTATGCTCAGTCCATTCGCGCTGCTCGCGGATGTCTCGGCCGTGGTCCCAGTTCGGACCCTTCTCGGTTACGACTGCGAAAATGGCCACGGTGCTCTCTTCGCCCACTTCGCTTCAGCGTCAAACGTACTGGCCACGCCCGTGACCCACGGTAAGTCGATGGCACGAACGTGCCGACCAGATCCCCTCGTGGGCCGCGAAACAGCCCTGCATGGAGCCTGGGAGGAGATTCGAACTCCTGACCTACGCATTACGAATGCGTTGCTCTACCGACTGAGCTACCCAGGCGCGACTAGAAAGACTACCCGATGGGTGAGCGTCAGCCTACGTGACCGCGCCCTAGAGCTCCATCAGTGAGAGCATCAAATCGTGCAATAGCAAGGTTTCGTCAGTGTTCGACGTGAGGCGCTGGCTGGCCTCGAGGATGTCGTCGATCGCCCGCAGTGACGTTGAGACACGGTAGTCGCTTTTCGAATCGCCTTCGGCCACTGCGTCCAGCGCTCGAGCGAGGCGCTCGCGGTACACGTTGGTGAGCGCCGTCAGACCGAAGCGAAGTTCGTCGATGCGAAACCGGCGCTGCTCGCGCTTGAACTGTGCCTCGATGTCTCTTCGATTGGCGAGCGCCCGCTGGCCCATCTCGCGCGCGTCGGTGCTTCGACGTTCAAGTTCTTCGTCTTGGAGCAGTTGCAACGGAGCGATCGCCCGATCGAGCGAGGCTGAAATCTCACTCGCGAGCGACGCTGACACGGCGGGTGTGCCGTTCAACCGCTCCGGAATCGTCCGCCACGACTCGATCCGCTCGGCGAGTGCGACGTCACGAACGAGGACCCGTGCTCGACGAAGATTCCCATTCGCCGCTAGCGCGGCCCGACCGGCGTCGTCGCTCGAGGCGCCCTCACTCACAAGTATCGCGGCGAGATCGTCTGCGCCCATGCCCTTCAGACGAATCTCCACGCATCGTGATACGACGGTGTCGAGCGCTTCGGGGACTTCCTCAGCACTCAAAAGGAAGATGGTGCGACCCGGCGGCTCTTCAAGTGACTTCAACAGCGCCGCCACCGATGGGGAGGAGCCGGTCGTCGTCAGTTCGACCTCCTCGAGCACCACGATCTGGAAACCCGGACCGAGGGGTCGGCGCCGACTGACCCGGTCCGCCTCTCGAAGGTCATCGACGCGCCACGAGATACCCGCACGTTCGCCAAAGTAGACGTCGGTGTCTTTGCCTTCGAGGACGAGTCGACACGCTTCGCACTCGCCACAACCATGCTCAGAACACTGCAGCGCCGCGGCGAACGCCACGACCGCGTCATGCAGGCTCGAACCGATGGGTCCCGTGAAGAGGAAGGCGTGCACCGGATGTCGTACGAGCTGGCGCATGGTCGCCACGGCATCGTCCTGGCCGATCAGAGCCGAGAAGACGTCACCCATGTGACCACGAGAGATTCGCGACCCTCTCATCAATGGCCGCCGCGACCTCTTCTTCGCTCTTGGAACCATCCACAATGAACCACGCGTCGCCATAGGTGCGCGCGAGTTCGAGATAGCCGTCGCGCACCCGGGCGTGGAAATCCAAATCGGCCGACTCAAAGCGATCCTTCAAGTCTCGTTCGCGTCGCTCGTTGGCGACATCGAGTTCGATATCGAGCAGGATCGTCAGTTCAGGTAGGCAGGTCCCGATCGCCAGTTCCGTCGCGGCGCGAAGATCCCCGAGATCAACCCCGCGTCCGTAACCCTGGTACGCGAGCGTCGAGGCGAAGTAACGATCAAGCACCACGTCGCGTCCGCGCTCGAGCGCGGGTTCGATAACCGAGCGCACGTGGTGCGAGCGGTCCGAGAGCATCAAGAGTGCCTCGGTCTCGGGCTCCATGTGCAGCGAGGCGTCAAGGAGCCAGCGTCGAAGGTCCGCTCCCAGCGTGCTGTCGCCGGGTTCGAACGCGAAGTGCGCATTGTGCAGCGCCGCGACCCGGCGGGCCTGGGTGCTCTTGCCGCACCCGTCGATGCCCTCAAAGACGAGGAACAACTCGTGACGCATCACTCGTCCTGGGCGGGGCGTGCCCTCGCGGCCAGTGACGCGTTGGCCTTGGCGCCCTTGGTCACCGCGGCGCGCTTGACGGCGCCAGCCGACTTCTTCGTCGTGGACGTCGCGGCCTTCTTCGCCACCGTCTTTTTCGCGGGCGCCTTCTTCGCTGACTTCTTCACCGCCTTACGTGGTCGCGACGAGGGCTCGGCGTTGCGCCGCTCTGCCAACAATTCGCACGCGCGGTCCAGCGAGATCGTCTCAGGCGTGTCACCCAGACGAAGCGTCGCGTTGATCTCACCGTCGGTCACGTAGAGACCGAAGCGACCGCTCTTCACGACGATGTTCTTCTTGGTCACCGGGTCCTCACCGAGCTCCTTCAAGGGTCCCGCGGCGGCGCGGCGCCCACGCTGCTTGGGTTGGGCGAGCAGCGCCAGTGCGCCCGCCAGGTCGATGGCGAAGATCTGTTCTTCGTCTTCGAGAGACCTGGTCTCCTTGCCCCACGTGAGGTACGGGCCGTATCGCCCGTTCTGGGCCAAGATCTTGTCACCACCTTCGGGGTGATCACCAACCACGCGCGGCAGCGAGAGCAACCTCTTCGCGTCGTCGAGCGTGATCGTCTCGGGCGACATGGTCGAGAACAGTGATGCCGTCTTGGCCTTCTCCTTCGGATCGGTCATCTCTCCGACCTGCACGTAGGGACCGTAGCGGCCAGCCTTCAAGAAGATCGTCTCGCCCGTGTTGTCGTCGACGCCCAGTTCACGGTCATTGCTCGG
This sequence comes from Acidobacteriota bacterium, assembly GCA_019352095.1. Taxonomy (GTDB): domain Bacteria; phylum Actinomycetota; class Acidimicrobiia; order Acidimicrobiales; family RAAP-2; genus RAAP-2. Next base: position 17,024 of record JABBNY010000018.1, on the reverse strand, counting down.
CGCGGCGAGCAGTTCGAGCGCGTGGGTGACACTGAGTGAATCGGGCTCGGTCGCCTCGGGGATCGACACGCGGTCCTCGCCGTGGATCAAGTAAGGGCCGTAGCGCCCCGATCGCACTGACACCACGAGTCCATCGGGTGCCGTGCCCAGGGTGATCGAATTGATCGCGGCGAAATCAAATTCCAAGTCACCGTGAGTCATGTGTTCAAGACCACTCTTGGCGAGTTCGGTGTCCGCCGAGGGATCACCGAAATAGAAGCGGTGCAACCAGGGCTCCAGGTCCTGCTTCCCCTCGGCGATCTCGTCCAGCTGGCTCTCCATGGCGGCGGTGAACTGGTAGTCCACTAGGTCGGCGAAGTAGTGCTCGAGCAGATTCACCACGGCGAACGCGCGAAACGCCGGTACCAGCGACTTGCCCTTCTTCCAGACGTACCCCCGCCGGTCGATGGTCTTCATGACTGACGCGTACGTCGAGGGACGACCGATGCCGAGGTCCTCGAGCTTCTTGATCAGTGTCGCTTCTGAATAGCGGTCCGGTGGCTGGGTGTCGTGACCCTTCGCCTCGCTGCTCTCGACGGGTACAGTCTCGCCTTCGACGAGCGCCGGCAGGATCCGTTCCTGGTCCGCCAGTTCTGCCTCAGGGTCGTCCGTGCCTTCGACGTACGCCCGACGAAAGCCCGGGAATTCGATACGCAGTCCGGTCGCGGCCAGCGCGACGTCGACGTCACCGGTGAAATCGGTCACGTTCGAGAGTGTCGCGAGCAATCGGACCTTGTCCTGGGTGAGGCGCGCGTCAACCATCTGCGACGCGATAGTGCGCTTCCAAATGAGGTCGTAGACGGCCAGTTCGTCACCGCCCAGACTGGCGTGCGCCTCGTCGAGCGTTCGAAACGACTCACCGGCGGGGCGAATGGCCTCGTGCGCCTCTTGGGCGTTCTTTACCTTGCGGTCATAACGTCGCGGTGTCTCGGCGACGTAGTCGTCGCCAAACATCGACGCCGCCATCGAGCGTGCGGCGGAGATTGCCTCGTCCGAGAGCGTCGTCGAGTCCGTTCTCATGTAGGTGATCCACCCCTGCTCATAGAGGCGCTGCGCTGCGCGCATGGTTCGTTCGGGATCGAAGCGAAGTTTGCGACTCGCCTCGATCTGCAGTGACGAGGTCATGAAGGGGGGCTGGGGACGCTGGGTGCGAGGAGTCGACGCGATCGATGCGATGCGCACCTCGGCGCCCAGGAGGCGCTCGGCGATCGAGTTCGCTGCCGCTTCGCTCAACACCTCAACGGAGGCCTTCGTCTCGAGACGACCCGCGGCGTCGAAGTTCTTTCCCGTCGCGAGGTTGAGGTCGTTCACCGACTCGAGTGTCGCTTCAAACGTCGCGCTCTTGGCGCGCAAGACGGCACTCACGTCGAACCAGGTGGCCGAGGTGAACGCCATGCGCTCGCGTTCACGCTCACAGACCAGTCGGATCGCCACCGACTGGACTCGACCCGCGGAACGCGCTTTGTCAACCGCACGCCACAACACCGGCGATACCTCATACCCGACAAGTCGGTCCAAGAACCGTCGACCTTCTTGGGCGTCGACGAGGCGAAGGTCGAGTTCGCGCGTCTCACTGACCGCGCGCGCAATGGCTGCCGGGGTGATTTCGTGAAAGACCATCCGCTTCACTGGAATCTTGGGATTGAGGACCTCTTGAAGGTGCCACGCGATGGCCTCGCCCTCGCGGTCTTCGTCGGTCGCGAGGTACAGCTCGTCGACTTCCTTCAGGGCCGTTTTCAACTCAGAGACGATCTTCTTACGGTCGCTCGAGATGACGTAGACCGGCTTGAAGTGGTCGTTCACGTTGATACCGAGCCGCGCCCACTTCTCGCCCTTGACCGACGCCGGGATGTCCGCAGCGCTCTGGGGCAGGTCTCGAATATGGCCGATGGACGGCTTGACGATGTAGTCGGGGCCCAGCATGCCCTGGATGCGCGTAGCTTTCGCGACGGATTCAACAATGACGAGGGCCCTGGCCATACTCACCACCTCTCTGCATCGAGAGACGCCCCCGCGGACGCCTCGTTCGCTCTACAAGATAGACAGGTCTGGAACCACACGATGTTCATGGCCGGTTCGCGAAGGCGCCGCCGAGCCCGATTCTCTAGTCCCTCACTGGTGTTTCGACCCGTTTGATCCCTATTCCTCGCCCTGGGGCGCGGCGACGATTTCGTACTGGGGGTTGAGTATCACCGCTTCACGGCGCAGCGAGGTCACGGTGCCCTTTACGAGCAGTCTCGTGCCGCGTTCGATCCCAGGCACATTGGAGCGACCTTGGAATACCAGGGTCACTGAGCCCGTGTTGTCGGCAATCACGCAGCGCAGTTCGTTGAGGCCGCGCTCCTTGGTGATGGTCATGGCCTTGACGCGTCCCGCGATCTCTGCGAAGTTGCGCTCCCGCAGCCCGCCAATCGGCGCGGCGTCGCCCGATCGCTGCGCCAGCTTCATGTCAGCCTCGAGGTGGGCGTCCTCACGCAGCCCCCCACGCACCACTTCGTCGCTGATCGGTGCCTCCTGTACGTCGCCTTCGGCGAGACGGGTGCGACCGGAGCGGTACGGGATGATCGTCGCCGCTGTTCTCGGGACGTGCATGACCGCGCCGGCAATGGCGTCCGCGGTACGGTCGTGCAGGAGTCGCTGCAGGCGAGAGACGAATCCCTTGCGTGGCAGGATCACCATGCAGAACACGTCGGGGTCGCGCACAACGTCGGCGACCAGTTCGAGCGCTGCGCGGTCGAGTCGGCGGTCCTCACATTCAACGACCTCGAGGCTGATCCCCGCCGAGGCGGTGTTGGGCGCGCCCCAGCGCCCTTCGAGGCGCTTGGTGACAATGGGGTCGATATCGAAGTGCACGGCTCGGATCGAATAGGCGTTCAGCGTATTGCAGTACTGCAGGGCACGCTCGGTCGCGAGGTCGTAGGCGTCGACGAAGACAACGACCCGATTCATGCGGATCTGCATCTTCTCGCTCGTGGCGTTGGCCTCGAAGGCCCGGACCTCTCGCTCGTACTGCTTATTGAAGCGCAGCAATGCCCAGTACATGACCGGCCCCACCACCGCGATGATCCACGCGCCTTCTTTGAACTTTGCGATTAGAAAGATCAGCACCACGATGGCGGTGACCGTGGCCGAGAGCGCGTTCACGAACACCCCGAAGCGCCACTTGCCGGCGCGCTCGCGCAGGTGACGGGCCACCATCCCCGCCCCCGCCAGGGTGAAGCCAGTGAACACGCCAATGGCGTAGAGCGCGATGAGCGCGTTGACCTTCGCGTCAAAGACGATGATCAGGGTCAGCGAGACCACGCCGAGCACGATGATGCCGTTGGAGAATGCGAGTCGGTGTCCGCGCTTGGTGAGCTGGCGCGGCAGGTACCTGTCGGTCGCCACGTAGTTCGCCAGGAACGGAAAGCCGTTAAAGGATGTGTTGCCACCGGTGTAGAGGATGAGCAACGTCGCGAGTTGGACGAGGTAGAAGACAGTCGAGCCAATACCGGTGAAGCCAAAGACAGCGCGCACCTCTTGGCTGACGACCGTTGGTGTGCCCGCTTCGTAGGGAAGTGCGTGGGTCCACGCCGCGAGCAAGGTGGTGCCGAGCAAGAGGAAGGCGAGAATACTCGACATCAGCAGCAATGTCTTTCGAGCGTTCTTCCATTCGGGGCGACGAAAACTCGCGACACCGTTTGAAATGGCTTCCAGTCCGGTCAAGGACGATCCACCGTTCGCGTAGGCGCGCAGCAGCGAAATAAAGGCGAGCCCCATGAGAATGCCCGTGCCCTTTTGGCCGAGGTGTCCGCCGACCAGTTTGCTGGCCTCGGGCTGGGCGAGGAAGTGCAGTGAACCGGTGAACTTCTTCACATAACCAACGATGATCGTCAGTGACAGCATCGTCACGTAGAAATACGTCGGAAACGCGAAGTAACTCCCGGCTTCTTTGAGTCCGCGAAGGTTGCCGTAGATCAAAATCAGCACGACGCCCACCGTGATCTCGAGGGTGAGCGGTGCGAGTGACGGAAAAGCGCTCGTGAGTGCGGCGGTGCCCGCCGCGCACTGCACCGCGACGGTCACCGTGTAGTCGATCAAGAGCGAGACGGCCGCGATCTGTGCAACCTTGGGCCCGAAGTTCTCGCGCGCGACCACGTACGAACCACCCGCGGTCGTGTAGTACTTGATCACGTCCAGGTACGAGGTCGTGACGAAGAACAAGACACCGAGGATCACGAACATGATCGGCACGACGAGCGCGAACGCGGCGAGCCCGATATAGGGCGTCATCTGGGTGAGTATCTCTTCGGTGCCGTACGCCGATGAGGAGATGCAGTCGGGTGCGAGTACCCCGAGCGCAACGAATCGGTTGAGGCGCTCGCCACTCAATTGCTCGGTGACGTAAGGCTTTCCAAGAAGAATTCTCTTGAGTCGGTAGCCCACTGATTCGGGATAGACCCGCGCGACATTTGCGTGAGAAGTCAGTACCGGGCTGCTCTTTGCTATCTGCTTATCGGCGTCTGACACGAGTTGTACCTTAAGCGACTCAGTGTAGTGGGCACCAAGATACTTGCACCTTTACTGACAAGTGTGGTCTTATAACGGTGTGCATATCGTTGTCGTCGGCTGTGGCCGCGTGGGTTCGGGGCTGGCCATGCAGCTTTCCGACGAGGGCCATTCAGTCGTGGTGATCGACAAGAACCGCGACGCTTTTCGCCGCCTGACGAGTTTTAACGGTCAAACATTGCTCGGTTCAGGGTTCGATCGCGACATCCTCGCGAAGGCTGAAACGTCCCAGGCGGACGCGCTCGCCGCGGTGACCCGCGGTGACAACACCAATATCCTGTGCGCTCGCATCGCGCGCGACAACTACGGCGTGAAGAACGTTGTGGCGCGCATCTATGACCCGCAACGCGCCGATATCTACATGAAACTGGGGATTCCTACGGTCGCGACATCGTTGTGGACGACCCAACAAGTGAAACGATGGATCGTGCCGAGCGACGACTCGATTGAGTGGACCGACTCGGTGGGCACCCTGCAACTCGTCGAGCGGATACTCCCCGATGAACTTGCGGGACGCAAATTGGAAGAGCTCAACATCAACAATGACGTACGGGTCGTGGGGCTCATCCGTGGTGGAGTGGGACGCATCGACGTCAACGACCTCTTCGCACAGGAAGACGACATCCTCGAGTTCATGGTCACGCCGCAAGGCCTGCACGAACTTCGCGTAATGCTCGAAGGGGGCTTCGCGTGAGAGTCGTCATCGCTGGGGGCGGGTCGGTCGGCACGGCCATCGCGCTGGACCTGATCGATCGTCACCACGACGTGACGTTGCTCGAACAGGTCACTGAGACCGCAGAGAAATTGAAATCACTGCTGCCGGGGGTGCGCGTCATGACCGCCGATGCGTGTGAGTACGCGAATCTGTCAGCGGCCGACCTTCGAAACGCGGACGTCGTCATCGCCGCCACCGGCGACGACGAGGACAACCTGGTGGTGAGCTGGCTCTCCAAGCAGGAATTCGGTGTGCCGCGGGTCATTGCGCGCATCAACAATTCACGAAACGAATGGCTCTTCAGCGAGACCTGGGGCGTGGACGTCTCAGTCTCGACACCCGCACTCATCACCTCACTCGTGGACGAGGCCGTTGAAGTGGGCTCGATCATCAATCTCATGGATCTCGCCGGGGGAAAGATGTGTCTCATCGAGATCACTCTCGCCGATACCGCTCCCGCAGTGTCCCAAGGATTGACGCTCGACGAGCTTCGACTCCCTGACACGACACGTGTCGTCGCGGTCGTTCGTAGCGACCAGCCGCTCGTACCACTTCCCTCAATGCGTTTCCTCGAACACGACCACGTGATCCTCATTGCGCGCGAAGACTCCAAGCAAGAGTGCTCATCAGCATTTATTGGTTGATCTCTTCGTGACTTCTTAGGACGCGCTTGGGCGGAGCGACCTAGCATTGAAGCGTGCGTGCTGCGTTTTTTGACCTGGATAAGACCGTAATTGCCAAGTCGTCTCTAGTCGCGCTCGGCCCGGAATTCCACGCCCGGGGCCTGCTTCGTAAGCGAACTCTGATCTGGGGGGTACTCAGCCAGATGTTGTTCCTGCGCTTTGGCGCGGACGACGACAAACTCACGAAGATTCGTGAATCGGTGCTCAAAGTGACCAAGGGGTGGGACCACAACGAGGTGCGCGCGTTGGTGGCCGAGACCATCAATGAAGTCATCGAACCACTCATCTACGCCGAGGCCCTGGAGCTGATCGATCATCACCTAGGACAAGGCGACGAGGTATGGCTCGTCAGCATGTCCCCCGCGGAGATCGTCGAGCCGTTCGCCGAGCTCTTGGGCATCACGGGTGCTATCTCTTCACGTTCCAAGATCGACGAATTCGGCAAGTTCACCGGCGAGATGGAGTTCTTCGCCCAGGGAGCCAACAAGGCGGTCGCCATGCGCGAACTCGCCGAGAAGCGCGGCATCGACCTCGAGGCATCATTCGCGTACTCGGACTCAGAGACCGATGTACCGATGCTCCAAGCCGTTGGCCACGCGTTCGCGGTCAACCCAGATCGTCAGTTGACCAAGGTCGCACATGATAACGACTGGCCCATTCTCAGCTTCTCGCACCCCGTGCGCGCACACGATCGAGCCCGCTCGCACACGCCATTTCTCATCAGCGCCGTCATCATCGGGGCCGCCGCCGTCGTTGGTCGCTCCCGCTATCACCGGAATTGACCGGTCGCGGCACTGGGCACCTTCGACGAACCCGCACCCTGAACTCCGCTCGCCAGAGAACCTCTTCGTACCTACATTGAGAAGTAATGCCCCTGGTCAAGATCGGCAATGAGGCCGGGCTGGGTCGGCTCCCAGTGCATCAGTTCGCGCGTGAAGGCGCTCGACGCCGGAGCGTCCAAGCCGACGAAATGGCCCAACCATGTGAAGTGCTCGACCGCGTCCACGGGGTCGATCGACGCCACTGGAACGTTCAGATGACGCCCCATGACCTCGGCGACGTCGCGAAGCGGGACCCCTTCATCGGCCACCGCGTGCAGCGTCGACGCCGGTGGCGCCGATTCGACGGCCAGACGAAAGAGTCGAGCAGAATCAAGTCGATGCACGGCTGGCCATCGATTGGCACCATCGCCTATGTAGCCAGCGACGCCCTTGGCGCGCGCGATGGCAACGAGTGTGGCGATGAAGCCGTTGTCACCTTGGCCATGGTTGGTCGGCGGGAGTCGCACGACGACCGAGCGCACGCCACGCGACGCGAGTGAAAGCGTGAACTCTGCGGTGGCGCCTCGAAGTGATGGACCACTCATCACCTCGTCTGTCGTGTCGCTCACACCATGGCCGTCGTGCTCGGTGAGCGGTCGTCCCAAGGCGTATCCTGCGGTGCCCGACGCGATGACGAGCGGCTTGTCAGAACCATCGAGGGCTTCGCCGAACGTCGCTACCGCACGTCGATCAGCGTTCGCTGCACCAAGAAAGTCGCCCGAGAAGGCGATGTCGTGCATGAACGCGAGGTGCACCACACCGTCGGTACTTCGCGCAGCGCTCGCCAGGCCGTCGGGGTCGTCGAGTGATCCCATGTGGACTTGTGCACCCATGGCGAGGAGCTTCGCCGCCGAAGCGTCGCTGCGCGCGAGGCCGAGCACCTCATGGCCGTTATCGAGAAGTTCTGCAACGACGGCCGAGCCGATCCAACCCGACGCACCAGTGATGAAGAAGCGCATGTGAATACCTCCAATGGTTACCCCTCACTGGGGTTCCAACGAGGGCTGCGATGTCACTCGCTGACATCAACATAGCACAGCATGTCACTGACTGTCATCAGATACGATGTGCATGGTGAGCCGATGGGAACCAAACGCGCGAGGACGGCTAGTAGAGGCGGCGTTGGCGCTCTACGTTGAACGCGGGTTCGAGCAGACCACGGTGATGGAGATCGCCAAACGAGCGGGCCTGACCGAGCGAACGTTCTTTCGCTACTTCACTGACAAGCGCGAAGTCCTGTTCTGGGGCGCCGCGTCGTTACAGGAGCTTTTCGTTGACACGCTGCGCAGCGTGCCCGAGTCGGTAGTTCCCATCGACGCGGTCGCAGCCACCCTCAACGTCGTGGCGGGTGTTTTCCAAGAGCGTCGCGAATTCGCACTGCAGCGCCAGAGCATCATCGCAGTGAATCCGGAGCTCCAAGAACGCGAACTCATCAAACTCGCGTCGCTGACCGCGGCCATCGCTCAAGCCCTTCGAAGTCGTGGTGCCGACGAACTTGCGGCCGACCTTGTCGCTCACGCGGGGATCGCGGTGTTCAAGGTGGCGTTCGAGGGCTGGGTCGCGAGCGCTGGCACCAACGATTTGGCACACATGTTCAGCGAGTCGTTCGCCGAACTCAAATTGGCGACGGGCGCAGGCGCCTGATCTTTCGAACTCGCGACGTTCTCACTTAAACCCGCCGCGAAAGTGCTGCGCCACCAATAGCGCGTACTCACCCATCAAAAAACCGGGCGACAGTTCGACCTGCTCTCGAAGCACACGGGGCTTCAAGTCGACGCGCCCCTCACAGAGTCAGACGTTGAAGTTCATTTAAACGCGAGCGTGAGTGACCTCGTGCCTAATCCAAAAGTCGAAGGTAACGAATGAGTTGGATCACACGAGCGCAGCTTCACTCGTTCGACTTCTACCCCGGTGTGGTCAGCCCCGTTTCATACGCGATCACGACCAACTGCGTGCGATCTCGTGCACCCAGTTTGGCGAGTAGTCGACTCACGTGGGTCTTCGCAGTGGCGCTACTCATATGGAGCTCTTCGCCGATCTCGGCATTAGAGCGTCCCCGTGCTACGAGGAGCAAGACTTCGCGCTCGCGCGGCGTAATCACGTCCAGCGCCGTACCGCTGAGGGTGGGCGCGTGCGCGTGTCGCGCGAACTCCTCGATGAGCGTGCGCGTGATACTCGGCGAGAGCAGGGCGTCACCCGCCGCGATCACCCGGATCGCGTCGAGGAGATCCTCAGGTGGCGAGTCCTTCAGCAAGAAGCCGCTCGCCCCCGCGCGAAGCGCACTGTAGACGTACTCGTCGAGGTCGAACGTAGTGAGAATGAGGACCCGCGTGGCCTCGGGCTCGCACTCGGCGAGTATCTGGCGGGTCGCTTCGATCCCGTCTAGGCGCGGCATGCGAATATCCATGAGCACGACGTCGGGCTGAGTGGCGCGCGCGACCTGCACGGCGTCGAGTCCGTCCGCCGCCTCGCCCACCACCCTGAGGTCGGGCGCAGAATCGACGAGCACCTTGAAACCAGCGCGCACCAGAGCCTGGTCGTCAACGACCAAGACACCGGTCACGACGCTCCGAGCACGCCGCTGGGGAAACTGGCCGTCACGCGGTAGCCACCCTCGAGACGGTGCCCCGTCCTCAACGATCCGCCAAAGATTGCGACCCGCTCTCGCATGCCCGCGATACCGTGGTGCCCCTCTTCGACGTCGCCAGCGATATTCGCATGGTACGAAAGCGGTCCGAGACCATCGTCGGTCACCTCGACGACCAATGAGTCCGCGTCATCTCTGATCTCTACGACCACCGAGGACGGCCCGGCGTGCTTCACGACGTTCGTGAGCGCTTCTTGCACGATGCGAAACACCGTCAGATCCACGCTGGGTGGCAGCTCGGTCGCCACCACGCTCGAACAGCGGATCGTCACGACGACGCCCGCAGCGCGTACCTGATCAGCGAGGTGTTCGAGGTCACCGACGCCCGGCGTGGGCGTCAACGACGGCGCGGCCTGGTCATCGTGTCGCAGCACCCCCAACATTCGTCGTAACTCGTCAAGGGCAGAGCGACTCGTCGTCTCGACGGCCGCGAGCGCAATCTTGGCTTGCGCCGGTTGCTCATCAATGACGTGACGTCCAACACCCGATTGCACCGCGATGACACTGAGACTGTGTGCCACGACGTCGTGCAACTCACGCGCGATGCGAAGGCGCTCTTCTGCGACGGAGCGTTGGGCGCGTTCGACTACTTCGCGTTGGCGCTGCTCGGCCTGTTCGGCCAGGCCCGCCACGTAGGTACGTCGTACGCGCACACTGTCACCGATGAACCACGCGGTCACCGCCGCCACGGCACTACTCACATTCCAACCACTCGTAACGACACTCAGGAATCGAATGGTCGATCCGCCCGTGACTACGACGAGCACGACCGCGAGCGCCACGAGCGAGCGACGCCGCTCGAATCCCGACGCCACCTGGTACATGGGAAAGACTATGAAGATCTCTGCGGCGAACGCATCCCCGCCAATCGCCGCGAGTGCAGTGAGCGCCGCCATGACCATAAGGCTCGTCATCGGCATATGTCGACGAAGCGCAACGCACGCACTGGCGCCGATCATCAGTACGAGGTTGGACACGCCCGCCTGGGCCACCGGCCCGTGACGAAGGGCGTAGTGCAACAGCGACAGCATGAGGAGCAACGTGGCGATGAGGTAATCGACGTACATGAGTTGGCGGGTGGTGACCCGGTGCAGCAATGGAGGCCGCAAGGCGCGCTCTTCGTCCGTCAATACAGTCACGACTTGACGTTACCCAGCCCGCGTCGCGCTGACATCGGCCCCTAGTCCACACCGAGCTACATCGTGCGATGTAGGCCTGCACGTGCCGGAGGTTGCGCGCTACATCCGACGGCGTAGGTCAAAAACGGCCTGGACGCCGATGCTTTTTTGAGGCCATGACTGGAAGACTGTCTGAACCTACGGGCCACCTGTTCGAAAAGAAGGAGTCCTTGCATGATTGAGGTTGAAGGTCTTACCAAGCGCTACGGCGAGAAGCTTGCCGTCGACCAGCTCAGTTTCAGCGTCCGCCCTGGCGTCGTCACCGGTTTCCTCGGGCCAAATGGTTCGGGCAAGTCCACCACGATGCGCATGATCATGGGTCTTGACGCGCCCAACGCCGGCACAGCCTCGGTGGGCGGTCAGCGTTACCACGACCTTGCGTGGCCACTGCGACAAGTTGGCGCGCTGCTCGAAGCAAAAGCAATCCACCCCGGGAGAAGCGCGCGAAATCATCTGCGCATGCTCGCAGAGGCCAATCGGATAAGCCTGAGTCGGGTCGACACCGTACTCGACATCGTTGGTCTCTCGGGTGTCGCGAACCAGCGCGCCGGAAAGTACTCACTCGGTATGGGTCAGCGTCTCGGCATCGCCGCCGCGCTACTAGGCGACCCACAGATACTGCTCTTCGACGAACCCGTCAACGGCCTGGACCCCGACGGCATCCGCTGGGTACGAAACCTCCTCAAGGGCCTCGCGCGTGAAGGCCGTACCGTCTTCGTCTCGAGCCACCTCATGAGTGAGATGGCCCTGACGGCCGACGAAGTTGTGATCATCGGCAAGGGACGTTTGATATCCCAGGTGCGCATCGAAGACCTGCTCGCACAGAGCTCGCAGCGCTCAGTACGCGTGCGCTCGCCCCAGCTCGACGACTTGAGGACGGCCCTCGATACGCACGGCGCCACGACCACCGTCGAAGAAGACGGGTCGCTCAGCGTTCGAGGCATCGACCAGATCGCCATTGGCGACCTCGCCGCTCAACTGTCGCTGACCCTGCACGAACTCAGTCCCCAGTCGGCCTCGCTCGAAGAGGCCTTCATGGAGCTCACCGAAGACAGCGTTGAATACCACGGGGAAGAGAACGCCACGGCACCCCACCAGACGAAGGGAGCATGATGAGCACGACCAGCACCACGAGGTCCGAGGCGTTGCCGTCGGGCCGCTACAGCCTGCTCGATCTCGTCCGCTCGGAGTGGACCAAGCTTCGAACGGTTCGCTCGACTCTTTGGACCTACGCGGTCACAATCCTCATTGGCATCGGAGTGAGCGTGCTCGCCACCGCCGAGACCCGAGCACACTGGAATGCAACGTCAAGCGTTGGTTTCGACCCAGTCGCGCTGAGCCTGATCGGCGTGTTCTTCGGTCAGTTGGTCATTGGCATCCTCGGCGTCATGATCGTGAGCGCTGAGTACAGCACGGGAACGATCCGCGCGACCTTCGCCGCTTCGCCGCGGCGGCCGCTCGTTCTCGTAGCCAAGATCGTCGTCTTCGTCGTTGCGACGACCATCGTCGCCGAATTCTTGACTTTCACGTCGTTCCTCATTGGCCAGTCCCTACTCACGGCTCCCGCCACCCACGCCACCCTGAGTTCGCCTGACGCCCTGCGTTCGGTGTTCGAGACCGGGCTCTACCTCGTCGTGATCGGCCTATTCGCGATGGGCCTCGCGACCATCATCCGTCATACCGCCGGCGCCATCAGCACTTTTGTGGCGATCCTGTTGGTGCTACCCGCGATCTTCCAAGCCCTGCCATCGTCGATCTACAACAGTTATGCGCGCTTCCTACCCTCTCGCATAGGTAGCACGATCATCTCGCGGCACTTCGCCAATCCACAGGTACTGGCCTTTGGACCCTGGACCGGTCTACTCGTGCTGATGGGGTACGCCGCGCTCGTGCTCGTCGTGGGAGGCGTCCTCCAGGTGCGTCGCGACGCTTGAACTAGACACCCGCCGTTCGCGCCGGACTCCACAACACCACTGCCCGCGCAAGCGCGGGCAGTGGTGACAAAGACTTGGGACGTCGGCGCGAGGCCTCGAGTACGACTAGAGCGTCAACAGGTCGCGCGCACCGGTGTCTGACGAAGGGTGACGCAACTTGCTCATGGCGCGCGCTTCGATCTGGCGGATGCGTTCGCGCGTCAAGTTCATCTCAGCACCCACGTCCTCGAGCGTGCGAATCTCGCCCGCGCCATCCAGCCCGAAACGCATGCGCAGGATCTTCTGCTCACGTTCGTCGAGGGGCTGCAGCAGCTTCTCGATTGCGGCGGGCATCATCTTGACCGCAGCGACATCGAACGGGGACTCGGCGGAACGGTCCTCGACCACGTCACCGAGCTCGGCGTCGCCGTCTTCACGCAAGGGCTCAGACAGCGAGATCGGCTCGGAGCGAAAGCGCAGTGCCTCGATGAGCTTGTCCTCGGGCATCTCGCACTCATCACAGAGCTCTTTGATGGTTGGGGGGCGACCGAACTTGAGTTCCAGGCGCGACTGGGCCTTTTGCACGCGCGCCAGCGTGTCGCCGGCGTGCACGGGCAGACGGATGGTGCGACCAGTGTTGGCGATACCTCGAGTGATCGCCTGGCGAATCCACCACGTGGCGTAGGTCGAGAACTTGAAACCCTTGCGCCAGTCGAACTTCTCGACCGCGTGCATCAGGCCGAGGTTGCCCTCTTGGATGAGGTCGAGCAGCGGAAGCCCGGACGCCTGGTACTTCTTCGCGATCGACACCACGAGACGCAAGTTGGACTGGACGAAATCGCGCTCCGCCTGGTCACCTCGGTGAATGGCACGCTTGAGCGCCTGCTTCTTGGTCGGCGTCAGTTTGACCTTCTTCTCGGTCTCCGCCGCTTCGAGTTCCGCCTTGGCTTCGCGCCCTTCTTCAATGGTCTGGGCGAGGTGGACTTCGTCGTCCTTGGTCAACAGCGTGTACTGGCCGATGTCGGATAGGTATAGACGTACGAGGTCTTCGTCATCCCTGTCAACGCGATCCTTAGCCATGATTCTCCCTTGAAGCTCCGACCCGGATATTCCGGCACTTGTAGTTATACGGGGGGTCGCAACCTAGTGCGCAAACCCGAAACTTTCAGCATTTCCTGAGGATTCCAGCGTAGTGGTGAGATCGCGCGCCGCAGCCTGCCAGCTCGGATCCTCAATCGGGGGCTGGTTCCTCGCAACAGCACCAACCCGGTGCATCTGGGCGACGCAGACTTCGCCGGCCCGGTCCAGCAGTGCCAGGGCCTGGGCGTCATCCTCCAGGAAAACTCGTGCGTCGACCATGGTCACAAGGAGTCGAGGCCCAACCACCATCGCCACGCAGTACAGGGCCATTGCGCCGGTCTCGTCGGCGAGCACCGCGTGTTCGAGGACCGCCGAGATGACGGGGAGGGGGTCGACGTCACGCTCGAGCAGCGTGCGAAGCCCGAGGGCCACGTCGCCAAAGGACCGGCCCATCTCATAGGCACATACGACGTACGCGTCGTTGGTGAGGCGCGGCGCGCGCGAGCCCAGCACCTCATAGAGCGCGTCGAAGCACGAACAGACGTGACCGAGCACCTCGTCGCGAGTCATCACACGCTCTCGGGACGAAACGAATTCGTGATGGGCATCCGCCGGTCGCGACCGAACGCTTTCTTCGAGATCCGAACCCCGGGCGGCATCTGGCGACGTTTGTACTCGCTGAGGTCGACCAGGCGCGTAATACGAAGCACCAGCGCCTCGTCATAACCGCTCGCGATCATCTCCTCAGCGGTGGCGTCGCTCTCGACGTACAACTCGAGCAACGGGTCGAGGACCTCGTAGGGCGGCAGCGATTGGTCATCGCGCTGATCGGGGCGAAGTTCAGCCGACGGAGCCTTCTCGAGGACCGACAGCGGTATCGGCTCGGGATCACCGAGCTCAAGGGCCAGTTCGTTGCGATAACGACAGAGTTCATACACGAGGGTCTTGGCCACGTCCTTGATGACCGCGAACCCACCCGCGGAGTCACCGTAGAGCGTCGAATACCCCACCGCCATCTCGGACTTGTTGCCAGTCGTCAACACGATCGACCCCGTCGCGTTCGAGACACCCATGAGCAGCACGCCGCGGATCCTCGACTGGAGGTTCTCGTCGGTGAGCCCGGCGGGCTCACTGGCGAGGGCTTCGCTCAGCATCGAAGCGAACGCCTGATGCGCTTGCTCTATCGCAATGGTGGTGACGTCGATGTCGAGGCGCCGGGCGAGCTCGTACGCGTCCTTCACCGAGTGCTCAGAGGAGTAGCGGCTCGGCATGGCGAACCCTCGAACCGCACGTGCGCCAACGGCGTCGACGGCGATCGTGGCCACCAATGAGGAGTCGATTCCTCCAGATAGCCCGAGGATCGCGGTGCGAAAACCGTTCTTTCGCAAGTAATCGCGCGTGCCCATCACCAGCGCCTGATAGATCTCTTCAATCTCGCTCGGCGGGGTCGCGATGTGGTTGACGTGGACCGCCTCGGTGTGGCGCTCATCACGCGCGTAGCGCGAATCGAGCACGATTCCCGACGATGATGCGCGCGCGTCGATCTCCACGATGAGCAATTCCTCGTTGAACGCGCTGGCGCGAGCGATCACGTCGCCATGGGCATCGACCACGACACTCTGACCGTCAAAGACCAGTTCATCCTGTCCACCCACCAGGTTCACGTAGGCGATCGGGCAATTCGTCTCGAGCGCCCGCTCTCGAAGCATGCCCTCTCGTTCGTCACGGCGCCCCCTCGCAAACGGGGAGGCGTTGGCGACCACCAACAGCGTGGCCCCGTCGCGTGCCAGCTCGGCGGCAGGCCCGTCGACGGTCCAGACGTCCTCGCAGATCAAGAGACCGACCGCGACACCTTTGACGTTGACGATCGTCTGGGGTCCAACACCGGGGTGGAAATAGCGCAGTTCGTCAAAGACGTCGTAGTTGGGCAGGAGGCGCTTGGTCGCGGTCGCGACCAAGCCCTGCTCACTCACCGCGACGAGGGCGTTGGCAATATGGCGAGGACTCGAATCGTTAAGGAGCGTGCGAGTGACGTCGCGACCGTCGCTCGAAGGGGCGAGCATCAGGCCACTCGATCCCTCGCTCACGACCGTTCCCACGAGCAGTGGGGGCAGATTCTCCGCGCGTGACAGGTCCATCATCGCCACGTTGGCTGACTCGATGAAACCCTCTTTTAACAGCAAATCCTCGGGCGGGTACCCGATAAGCGAGAGTTCGGGTGAAAGTACCAGATCAGCGGCCATGAGGGCAGACTGGGCACGGAATCGTTCGAGAGTGGCGACGTTCTGCGCGAATCCCCCCACGACAGCATTCATCTGGGCCAGAGCGAGTCTGATGACGGGCACGCTCCGAGCCTATCGGTGATGTGAAGCACCCCCTCGGGCAAAAGGTTTCACACGCGGTTAACAGAACTACGGATATACCCGAGGGGTCAACCGGCAGACTTATAGAGGTCACGTGGAGCACGTGATGACATTTCTGAAGGAGTGACCCTTGTCGTATCAGGCTGAGTACATCTGGATTGACGGTACCGAACCCACACGAAAGTTGCGCAGCAAGACACGCATCATCGCCGACGGGAAGAAGCCGGTGATCTGGGGCTTCGACGGCTCGAGTACGAACCAGGCGACCGGACACTTCTCGGACTGTGTCTTGATCCCGGTCTACTCGTGCCCGGACCCCCTGCGAGGACCCAAGGACGTGCTCGTGATGTGCGAGGTACTCAACGCCGACATGACCCCTCACGTCACCAACGCCCGTGCAGCGTGTGCCGAGATCGCGAAGAAGTACGCGAGTTTCGAGCCGATGTTCGGCATCGAGCAGGAATACACCTTCTTCCAGGATGGACGCCCCTATGGTTGGCCCGAAGACGGATACCCCGCGCCCCAAGGTCCGTATTACTGCGGCGTGGGCGGTTCGAAGATGCCGGGGCGCGACATCGTTGAGGCGCACACGCTCGCCTGCATGCGCGCCGGTATCGCCATCGAAGGCACCAACGCAGAAGTCATGATGGGCCAGTGGGAGTTCCAGGTGGGCGTGCTCGACGCGGTGGCCATTGGCGACCAGCTCTGGGTCGCTCGTTGGCTACTGGAGCGCATTGCCGAGGAGTTCGACGTCGAGGTCAGTTTCGACGCGAAGCCGGTCAAGGGCGACTGGAACGGTGCGGGCGCACACACGAACTTCTCGACCAAGCAGATGCGTGCCCCGGGAGGGTGGGACGCGATCATCGCTGGGTGTGAGGCACTCGGCACCCGCGTGAAAGAGCACATCGCCGGCTACGGCGTAGGGATCGAGGACCGTCTCACGGGCGCCCACGAGACGGCTCCGTACACCAAGTTCTCCTACGGCGTCTCGGACCGAGGTTCCTCGATCCGTATCCCTGGCGGTGTCGCACGCGAGA
>JABBNY010000017.1 GCA_019352095.1 Acidobacteriota bacterium | reverse complement strand
CGCTTGACGTGGCGAAATTCCCCCGTGGGTGAGGCGCTGAAGGCGGCCACGACCGTGGTGGCGATCGGCTCGGTGGCGACGGTGATGAGTGAGGTCATGATTGATCCTCGCGGTGGCGCGCCGACCATTGGGCTCGGTCTCTTTGGCGGCGTCGCCTTCACCGAACCCGCGAGTGAAGAGCGTCTCGCGCGCACCAGGACCCTGATCGATCCGACGATGGCACTCGTGGTGCTCGACCCGCGCGCGGTGGTGGCGCACGATGTGACGTGGCGAGTGGTGAGTGGAGATGCCCTCGTGACCCGAGGTCAGCGCCCCAGCACCCTTTAGGCCTCGGTGATCGTCACCGATTCGATGATGACGTCCTCACGCGGCTTGCCCGATGGGCTGCCGATACCGTCGATGGCGGCCACGACGTCGAGGCCCTTGACGACCTTGCCGAACAGTGCGTAGAGCGGTGGCAGACGCACGCCGTCGGGACCCGAGATGACAAAGAACTGCGAACCGTTGGTGTTGGGACCGGCGTTCGCCATGGCCAGTGAACCAACCTCGTAGCGGCCGGGCTTGGGCAGCTCATCATTGAAGCGGTAACCCGGACCACCGGCACCGGTCCCGTGGGGGTCGCCGCCCTGGAGCACGAAACCGGGGATGACGCGGTGAAAGACGATGCCGTCGTAGTAGTGCCAGCGCGCGAGGTAGACGAAGTTGTTCACCGTCAGCGGCGCGCCCAGCGCGTCAAGGACGATCTCCAGGGTGCCCTTGGACGTCACCATCGTCGCGCTGTAGGTCTTGGTGGTGTCGATGATCATGGGCGGCGCCGCGTCGAAGTGCTGGCGCTGCTCACTGGTGCCGTCGGGGTTGGGGATCACGTCGCTCATTGCTTCTCCGTTGCTCTAGTCGTGCCGGGCAATCCTACGGCACGTGGTCAATCAACGATGTCGGCCAGCGTTAGGGCGTGATCTTCAACAAGTCAACGACGAACACTAAGGTGTCATTCTTCGCGATGCCTGCACCGGGAGAGTTGGCCCCGTAGCCGAGTGCTGGCGGGATGATCAGTTCACGTCGGCCACCGACGCGCATGCCGACCATTCCCTGGTCCCAACCAGGTATGACCTGCCCCGCGCCGAGTTTGAAGCTGAACGGCTGGGAGGTCCACGACGACTGGATGACCTTGTGCGTTGAGTAGGTGGCGAGCACGTACTGGACTTGAAGTGTGTCACCAGCCTTCGCCACCGCACCGGTACCGGTGATCAGGTTGCTGACCTCGAGCGACGTCGGAGGCGGGGTCGTGGGTACGACGACCGTCGGCGCAGTGCCGAATTTTCCAGCGGGTGAGGGATTCGAGATCGGCTTGATCGTGGCGGGCGCCGCCGAGGCACTCGTGGTCGTGGTGGCGCTTGATGCTGCGGTGGTCGTGGTCGTCGGCGATGACTTGCCCGAGAACAACAGGGCGCCCGTGCCGATCACCACGACGGCGACAACCCCTACGATCACGGCTCGGCGGGTGTTGTTGCGCCGCTTGGCCTGTCGCTGCATCTGCTCGAGCTTCTCGCGACGAGCGGCTTTTTGACGTTCACGTTTGGTAGTTGCCATGGTGCGAGATTAGTAGGCGCAGAGAAGGACCTCGTTGGGCTCAACTAATCTTCTTATCCATGGCGCTCATTGTCCAAAAATTCGGAGGCACTTCCGTTGGCGACGCAGAGCGAATCGGAGCGGTGGCCGATCACGTGGCTCGAACCCGTGAGGCGGGCAACGAAGTGGTCGTCGTGGTATCGGCGATGGGCAAGTTCACCGACGATCTGATTCGACTGGCCGACGACGTCTCACCCACGCGACCCCCTCGTGAGCTCGACATGTTGCTCACCGCGGGTGAACGCATCTCAATGGCCCTGGTGAGCATGGCACTCGGCGCGCGTGGCGTCGAATCAGCGTCGTTCACGGGGTCCCAGGCCGGCATCATCACCGACACCGACCACACGAGGGCGAAGATCCTCGAGATGCGTCCGGATCGTATTCGAGAGGCCCTGGACGACGGTCTGGTGCCCGTCGTCGCGGGTTTTCAAGGGGTTTCCACCGAAAAGGACATCACGACCCTTGGTCGAGGTGGTTCTGATGTCACGGCGGTGGCACTCGCGGCGGCCCTGCACGCCGACGTCTGTGAGATCTATACCGACGTCACCGGCGTGTTCTCGGCTGATCCTCGCGTTGTCGCCAAGGCGCGTCGCCTCGCCAAGGTCTCCTTTGACGAGATGATGGAGATGGCCGCGACCGGAGGTCGTGTGTTGATGCTGCGCTCGGTGGAGTTCGCGCGTCGCCACGCCGTGCCGTTGCACGTTCGATCAAGTTTCACCTGGGAGCCAGGTACCTGGATTGTGGAGGAGGACCCCACTATGGAAGAAGCCGTCGTTACCGCCATCACCGACGACAAGTCCGAGGCCAAGGTCACGGTCGGTGGTGTGCCGGACAAGCCCGGCGTCGCGGCGAAGTTGTTCCGCGAACTCGCCGATCAGGGCATCAATGTCGACATGATCGTGCAGAACACGGGGGCGAACGGGTTGACCGACATCTCGTTCACGGTTGCCAAGACCGACCTCGCCGCCGCGGGTGACGCGTGCAACCACGTGAAGGACGTGATCGGCGCCCTCGAGGTGACGACCGACGACAACATCGGGCGCGTCTCGATCATTGGCGCGGGCATGAAGTCGAATCCGGGTGTCACCGCATTGATGTTCGAGACATTGTCGGCGAACGGCATCAACATCGAGATGATTTCGACGAGTTCGATACGGATCTCGTGCGTGTTGCGCGCCGAGAAGGTCGGCGACGCGGTGCGTGCGCTGCACACCGCATTCGGCCTCGACGCCGCCTAGTCCTAGACTTCCCCTATGCGAGTAGCGATTATTGGGGCCTCGGGCCAAGTAGGAACCGTCATGCGCGCGATTCTTCGTGAGCGTAATTTTCCGGTGGACGAGATCCGTTTCTTCGGTTCGTCGCGCTCGGCCGGTCACACCATTGACTGGAACGGCAAGGCCGTCACGATCGAAGACGCCGCCACCGCAGACTTCAGCGGCATCGAGATCGCACTGGCCTCATCGGGTGCCACTTCGTCCAGGATCCTCTCGCCTCGCCTCGCCGCCGCCGGCGCCATCGTCATCGACAACTCGTCGGCGTGGCGCATGGACCCCGAGGTACCCCTCGTCGTTCCTGAAGTGAACGCCCACGCGCTTCGTTCTATCCCCAAGGGCATCGTCGCGAACCCCAACTGCACCACCATGGCCGCGATGCCCGTGCTGAAGCCGCTGCACACCGCAGCCGGCCTTCGCTCGATGGTCGTCTCCACGTACCAGGCGGTGAGTGGTGCTGGTCGCGAGGGTGTTGACGAACTGGCCTCGCAACTCGAGAAAACCCTCGAGCGCGACGTGCGCGTTCTCACCTTTGACGGGTCGGCGTTTCCGCTCGAGCAGGGTGTCAAGTTTCCTCAGACCATTGCCCACAACGTCATCCCGATGGCCGGGTCGATCGTGGACGACGGTTCGCTCGAGACCGGTGAGGAGCAGAAGTTGCGTGACGAGAGTCGCAAGATTCTCGAGATCGACGACCTGGTGGTCGACGCCACGTGCGTGCGCGTGCCGGTCTTCACCGGCCACTCACTCAGTATCACGATGGGTTTCGAGCGCCCGATCTCGCCCGAGGAGGCGACGTCGCTGTTGATGGACGCCCCGGGCGTTGTCGTGCACGATATGCCGACCCCGAGACTCGTCGCGGGAAAGGATCCGTCCTACGTTGGAAGGATTCGTCGCGCGACCAGCTTCGAGAACGGCCTGTCGCTGTTCGTGAGCGGCGACAACCTGCGAAAAGGCGCGGCCCTCAATGCCGTGCAAATCGCCGAAGCGCTCGCCACGCTTCGTTAGTCGCCGCCGTTGCGCCCGACCTGGCGACGCGCCAGGTTCACGCAGTGGTCGCCAAAGCGCTCGTAGAAGCGCGCGAGGAGTGCGAGTTCGACCGCCACCGGCAAAGTCATCGAGCCCGACGTGAGCTCGGCGGTCAAAGAGACGTGCAGGTCATCGAGCTCGTCGTCGATATCTTCAATGGCGCCCGCTGCTTCGAGCTTGCCGTCGATGATGACGTCAGACGCCTCACGCCAGATCATCGAGGCGACCTCACCCATTCGCTCGACGAGGCCTCGGCTTCGCGGCGACATCTCACTGCCAAGACCCCGCGCCGCGCGCCGCGCGATGTGTTCGGCCAGGTCACCGTTGCGCTCCACTTCGGGCAGGATCCGCAGCAACGTCAGCAGTTCGCGCCGCGCGTTTGCGCCTAGCGCGGTGTTCTCAAAGAGCTGCTGTTCGGCGCGCAGCACCATGTCGTTCACCAGTGTGTCGATCACGATGTCTTGATCGACGACGCGTTTGGCCAGTTCGCGGTCGCCCGCGAGCAGGGCGTGCGTCGCCTCGGCTATCGCCTCGCCAACGAGCGCGAAGACGCGAACGATGTTGACGCGCATCTCGGGCGTGATGCCCTCGTCCTTCGCGGGCGGCTCAGAAGGTTGAGCGCTGGAACCAAACAGGCGGTACATGGGTCAAGGCTACCGGCGTGTGACACAACTTCTCTAGGGTGGGGGCGAGGAACAGATGGGAGGCTCAATGTCGACAGTGCTCGGTGGTGTGGTGGGCGTGGTGCTCGGGCTGGCCGCGGCGTGGATGCTCTCAGCCAAGAAGGCTCAAACCGTGCGTGACGCGCTGGCTAAGGCCACCCAGGACCTCGCGGTGCGTGACACCCAACTGCACGCCGCCAACGAGATGCTCGAGCGCGAGCGCGCCGAGCGCGCCGCGGCGTTAGAGGGGCTGGAGGTGACCTTCGAGAACACGTCCAATCGAGTCCTCAGTCGCACCGTCGCCGAATTCAACCAGTCCCAGGAGCAGGTCCTGAAGGAGCGTGACTCGAAACTCACCCACACCCTCAAGCCGCTCGAGGACCTGCTCGATGAGTACAAACGCAATCTGGCCGAGTTCAACAAAGAGCACGTGGGGGCGCTCTCTGACGTGAAGAGCAAGGCCGTCGAGTTGCTCGAGGCCCAACAGAAGTCCCAGGCCGAAACCCGTCGTCTCAACCAGTTGTTGGGTCGCGGTGACCAGCGCGGCAAATGGGGCGAGATCCAGCTCGCCAACGTGATGGAGGCTTCGGGGCTTCGCCGCAACATCGACTACGACCTGCAGGTGAGTGGCGTCAATGATTCGGGCAAGTCGCTGCGACCCGACTGCATTGTCAAGATGC
Source organism: Acidobacteriota bacterium (assembly GCA_019352095.1). Taxonomy (GTDB): domain Bacteria; phylum Actinomycetota; class Acidimicrobiia; order Acidimicrobiales; family RAAP-2; genus RAAP-2. The sequence continues at coordinate 18,209 of JABBNY010000017.1, read as the reverse complement.
CCAACGGTGCAAGTATCGCGGTGGACGCAAAGTTCCCCTTCGATGACTTCGAGCGCGCCCTCGCGAGTGAGGACGTGGACGAGCGTCGACGCCACTACGACGAATTCGCGAAGAAACTTCGGGGCCACGTGAAGACCCTGCGCGAGAAGTCGTACTGGGAGATCATCACGCCCGCGCCCGAGTTCACGGTCTGTTTCGTGCCGAGCGACGCCGCCATCACCGCGGCGTTTGACGCTGATCCCACCCTGCACGCGTACGCCGCGACCGAGCGGGTCCTGGTCGTCGGGCCGACGAACCTGTTGTCGCTGCTCTGGTCGGTGGCGTTCGTCGTTCGCCAGCACGAGGCGCAGGTCAACGCCAAAGAGATCCTCGACATGGCTGAGAAGATCGTCGATCGAATTCGTCTCGTCGCCGAACCGATCTCCAAGCTTGGTCGTTCGCTCAATGACACGGTCAACAACTACAACCAGATGGTGAAGTCCGTCGAGTCGCGACTCATCGTGTCTGCGCGTGAGATCCGACGCCTCGGCGGGGCCCAGCGGGCGAAAGTGGTTCCCGATCTGAACAGCGTTCACGAGGCGCCCGTGGCGCTCAACGACGCGAAGTGGGGGATTGGACCCGCCACACCGCTGCTCGAAGGCGCCTCAGAGATCATTGACCTCGATGAGTTCGAGGAGTTCGACGAGGAGTGACGCGTGCCCGCTGGGCGTATTTGGGGCGAGTGAGTAAGTTCTTACGTCGTGGCCCGTACTCGAGCGCAACGTCGCCGACACACTGTCTTATTGACCATGGCGGTGATCGCCACGTTGCTCGTGCTGCTGTTCGCCCGCGACATAAGCCGCGCGGGTCACGGCGCGACCAGCCCGCGACTCAGTGAGAACGAGAGTTTCGCAGCGTTGGGCAACGTCATGATCGGCCAGGAGAACGACCTCGACACCCGTCTCGCGTACCTGCTCGATCACGGACAATCATTGTCGCGCCAGGTCTTCGCCGCCCGCTTAGCGCAACTTCAGCAACAATTGCCCGTACTCCAGACTGAAGCTTCGCGTCTTCGTCGACCTCTACTCAAACACCGCATCAACGACACCATCGCCCAATTGACCGAGCAGCGGGTCGATGATTACCAGTTCCTCCTGAGCGCCGTGGCGGCGGGTCTTTCGATGCCCTGGTCGACGCCGAGCAACGTCACACCTGGACTCAGTGTCGCAGCCGCGCAGGCGTCACTGCTCAGCACCAATCAGCAGTGGAACCTGGCGCGTCGTGGTCTGCTCCTCGAACCCGGTCACGTGACGTTGCTCGCAACCTCCAGCGCGATGGCGCACCTCGATTTTGCCGCGACCATGTCGCGGTTGTCCCAGTCGCCCTCGTTGACCTTGACGAGGGGGATCGGGATCACGGCTGTAAGTGTCTCACCGGCGCCGTTGCCGGCGCCCACGGGTGAAATTTTGTTACCGCCGACCGGTCTGATCCACCTCGGGGTGAGCGTGAGTAACGCCAGTTACGCGACCCAGCCAGTCACGCTCACGATTGTGCTCTCGCCGGTGGGTCGCGCCGGCGTGGTCCAACGCCAGAGCATGTCGGTGACCCTTCGTCCGCTGTCGTCCTACGGATTCGTGCCCAAGATCTTGCGTATCGCGGCGAGTGAACACGCGACGCTGACTTTGAGTCTCGCGGGCGCCCAGAGCGGGCCCAATATGGTGCGGAGCCGTCGTTACTCGGTTGTCGTCTCACCGTCGGGCAACGGCTGATCAGCTCAGCTCACTCGCGAGTTCGCCTACGATGGACACGCCCCCTAAGTTGAAGTGAGGAACCATGACCGAGTCCATTACGGTGGTTGACAATCGCACTGGAGAAACTCGAGAAATTCCTATTGAGAACGGTGGCATCGCCGCCAAGGAATTCTCCAAAGCCGTGCCGGGTGTGTGGTTTTACGACCCAGGCTTCATGTCGACCGCTGCGGCGGAGTCGGCGATCACCTACCTCGACGGCGATGCGGGCATCCTTCGCTACCGTGGCTATCCCATCGAGCAACTCGCTGAGAAGTCAACGTACCTCGAGGTCGCGTACCTGTTGAACCACGGCGAGCTGCCCACCGCGGAGCAGGCCGCTGAGTGGGAGCGCGAGATCACGTATCACACGTTCATCCACGAGAACGTACGTAAGCGCTTCCTTGAAGGTTTCAACTATGACGCTCACCCCATGGGCATGCTGGTGTCGGCGATCGCGGCGCTCTCGACGTACTACAAGGAGGCCAAGATCCTCGATGACCCCGAGGTCTTGCACAAGCAGGTCGTGCGCCTGATCGCGAAGATGCCGACCCTGGCCGCGGCCGCCCACCGCTTCTCAGTGGGCATGCCCTTTGTCTACCCGGACAACACGCTCGGCTACACCCAGAACTTCCTCTCGATGATGTGGAAGGTCGCCGAGCCTCGTTACGAGCCGGACCCCATCTTGGCGCGCGCACTCGACGTGTTGTTCATCCTGCACGCCGATCACGAGCAGAACTGCGGTACGACCGCGATGCGCGTGGTGGGCTCCTCGCACGGCGATCCCTACAGCGCGACCGCGGCCGCGACCGCTGCGCTCTACGGTCCGCGTCACGGTGGCGCGAACGAGGCGGTACTGAAGATGCTGACCAGGATCGGCAGCATTGAGAACATCCCCGCGTTCATCGAGACGGTCAAGCAGGGCAAGACCAAGCTCGAAGGCTTCGGGCACCGCGTCTACAAGAACTTCGACCCGCGCGCCACCATCATCAAGATGACCGCCGATTCGGTGTTCAGCGTCACGGGCAAGAACCCACTGCTCGACATCGCACTCAAGCTCGAAGAGATCGCGTTGAAGGACGACTACTTCATCTCACGTCGTCTCTACCCGAACGTCGACTTCTACTCGGGTCTGATCTATCAGGCCATGGGCTTCCCGCCCGAGATGTTCACGGTGCTCTTTGCGATCCCGCGCACCTCGGGCTGGCTCGCGCACTTCCAGGAGCTCCTCGAGCAAGACGTGAAGATCGCGCGTCCGCGCCAGCTCTACATCGGATCGGCCGAGCGTGAGTACGTGCCGATGTCCGAGCGCAACTAGTTCGAGTCCAACGCCTCGACGAGTTGGGCCGCGTGTTCACGCGGGTGGCGGGTGTAGGTGTCGAGCCACGTGGCAACGCTGTAGCGACCCGATTCGCTGTGCTCGCCGTAGCGTTCGAGGTCTTCGGGCGTGAGACGCTTCACGATGTCAAGTGAAGCGGCGCGCACCGCGATGAACACCTTGAGCGAGTTCTCGATCGCCAAGTCGTGGTAGCCGAGTCGTTCGCACTGCGCCCACGCCGCTTCGTCGTAGCCCTGGATCACCGTGCCGATCGGTTCGGCGAGGAGGCGACGCAGGCGAGCGTAGGACTGGGCTTCACTGTCGGCGACGTGGTGGACGATCTGGCGCGCCGACCATCCGCCGTGCACATGGTTGTCGATGTTCGCCTCGGTGACGCGTTCGACGTGCTGTAACAAAGCGTTCGTACTGGCTTCGTAGTCACGCGCGGCGGTGTCGAGGTTCATGGTTGCTCCTAGGGTTGGGCGTGCTGTTTCGAAGGGTCGATGACTCTCGTCAGACCCTCTTGGACCATTGAGACTTGCAGTTCGCCCGCTTGGTTGAAGAGGAAACCACGCGCCAGACCGCGCCCACCGTGGGCAATGGGCGAATCGGTGTCGTAGAGCAACCACTCGTCGGCGCGCACGGCACGGTGGAACCACATGCAGTGGTCGAGGCTCGCGCCCATGAACGTCCCGTCGTCCCAGCGGATGCTGTGGGGAGCGAGGATGGCGTCAAAGAGACTCATGTCACTCGCGTAGGCAATGACACACGCGTGCAGCAACGGGTCGTCGGGCAATTCCCCGTCGGCCTTGATCCAGAGTCGCTGGCGCGGTTCTTTGCTACGAAGGGGACTCCAGGGGAGCTCGCCGACGAATCGCTGGTCGATGGGGTGCTGGCGCTTGAACCACTCGTCGATGTCACCGAACTCGTTCTGGACTCGTTCGAGCAGTGGTTTGATGGTCTCGGGCCCGGGAACGTCGGGCATCTCGAATTGGTGCTCCAGGCTCTGTTCTTCGCTGTGGAAACTCGCTTGCATGTTGTAGATGGCCCGACCGTGCTGGATGGCGACGACGCGTCGGGTCGTGAAACTCTTGCCGTCACGAATCCGGTCCACTTCATAGAGGATTGGAATTCTCGGGTCACCGGGACGAAGGAAGTAGGAGTGCAGTGAGTGCACGGCACCTCGTTCAACCGTGCGCCCCGCCGCCATCAGGGCTTGCGCGGCGACTTGTCCCCCAAAAGTCCGCTGGCGTTCCTCTTCGGGGTGACGACCACGGTAGGTGTTGACTTCAATGGTCTCGAGGTCGAGCAAGTTCACCAGGAACTCTAGGGATTGGGACATGGCTCCATTGTGTCACTCAACGCCCTCACCGCTGTGAGGCCAGTAGGCTGGAGAGGATGCCTAGACGAATTAGTGACATTCTTGCGTGGTCCAGGACGCATCAAGGCAAGAAACTCGTTCGATTCTTCGTCAGTTCGGTGTTGACCACCCTGGTGTCGCTCAGCGTGATTCTGATCACCTACGGGTTTCGGATTTTTCACGGCGTCATCGCGGCGACACTGTGCGGCAACGTGGTGGCGATCATCCCCTCGTACTACCTGAACCGGGCCTGGGCGTGGGGTAAACGGGGCAAGAGTCACTTCCGCAACGAAGTCGTGCCCTACTGGACAATGTCGTTTCTCGGCATCGCGTTCTCACTGCTCGGCGCCGCCTGGGTGAAGCACTTGGTCCACACGCACAACTGGGCCCATGTGATCAATACCCTGGTCGTCGCGGGTGTGAACCTCCTGAGCTTCGCGATCTTCTGGGTCTTGAAGATCCTGCTCTTCAACCGGATCTTTCACACCGACAAGCTGCACGATATCGAGGCGCACCTCGCGGCCGAGGAACAGATCGCGAACTAGTCGCGTCGAGCGTGGCCCGTTGGTACGGGTGAATCACTCGAACACGCGAGTGTCGTTCGTGCGCGCCGTGGTGAATGAGGGTGTTAGTCGCGAAAGTTCGTGAACTGCAGCGGCACTGACATGTCAGCCTCTTTGAAGAACGCGATGGCCTGCTGGAGGTCGTCACGTTGCTTGCCGGTGACGCGCACCTGGTCGCCCTGGATAGAGGAGCTGAGGTTCTTCACGCCCATCTCCTTCACCATCTTGTTGATCTGCTTGCCGACCTCTTGGCTGATGCCCGCCTTCAGCGCGACCTTCTGTCGTGCGGCACCCTGACTCGCTTCCTCGATCTTGGCGGGGTCGAGCGTTTTGAGCGACACCGAGCGCTTGACCAGCTTCTCCTCGAGCAGCTGGTACAGGGCGCGAAGTCGGTCCTCGGTCGAGGCCGAGAGCGTGAGCTCCTTCTCGGAAAAGGAGATAGTCGCGTTCGTACCTTTGAAGTCGAAGCGCGTCGTCGCTTCGCGGTTGGCCTGGTCGACCGCGTTTCGAACCTCTTGCAGGTCGATCTCCGAGACAATGTCAAAACTGGGCATGCTCAAATCGTAGATGCTCGTGGCCCATTGGAAGTGGGTCGGCGCGGGCAAGTAGGATTCTCGACGGGTCGGTGCCCGAGCGGCCAATGGGATCTGGCTGTAAACCAGACGGCTTTGCCTACGGGGGTTCAAATCCCTCCCGGCCCACCACGGTCAATCCAGCGAATGCTGGATTGACCACGCCCGGAATTGGAAGTGCAGACTACGGTGGCAACTGATCGAGGCGAGAGGAGTGGTGTGGGACGACTGACGTCGTGGGCTCGCGCGGTTCGTCACACCTACGAGCGAATTGCGCTCTGGTTCGAGTCGGGTGTGCAGTTGCTCGAACGCCGCTACACGCCGCTGGGTCGATTCACCCCCGGTCCCTTCGAGGGGTGGTCGTTCCTCTGGCAACCGGCGCTGCTCGGGTTCGTCGCGATGGCGCTCATCCTCGCGGGTGGATCGTTCACCAACTCGCCGTTCAAGTTTAACTACCCAAAGACGTGGTTCTTTGGCGAGCCAATCATCCCGCTGCCGATAGCCAACACCAGTGAGACGAAGTTCCTGCTGTCGATCATCTTGGTCTACGGTGGGCTCTTGTTGTTGATGCGCGTGTGGCTGCGTCTGTCTGAGGTGATGAAGCTGCACCCGGGGGCGTCGATCAAGTCGCTCTGGTGGATGCTCTTGCTCTGGGCCGCGCCCATGATCATCGCGCCGCCCATGTTCTCGCGCGACGTCTTTAGCTACGCCGCCCAGGGTGAGATGACGGGCTACCACCTCAGTCCCTATATTTTGGGCCCCTTTTCGCTGGGCTCAAGTCCCTACGTGTCGCCCGTGGACCCCCTGTGGGGGAACGCACCCGCGCCCTACGGGCCCCTGTTCTTGTTCCTCGACGGCTCGATTGACCGACTCACGCTGCATAACCAACTCGCCACGGTGGTCGGGCTTCGCCTCTTGGAGGTGATCGCGGTAGCCATGATCGGCTACGGCATCGTGATGCTCGCACGTGCGATGAATCGCGACCCCGGTGAGGCGTTCGTGCTCAGCGCGATGAACCCGCTGGTGCTATTGACATTGATTGGTGGGGCCCACAACGACGCCATCATGACCGGCTTCTTGGTCATTGGTATTGGACTGGCGGTGAAGAAGAGACCCGTCTGGGCGCTGTTCTTCGTGTCGTGCGCGGCGGCGATCAAAGCGCCCGCGGCGCTCGGACTGGCGTTCGTTGCTTGGACGTGGCTCGGACCGCGCGCGAGCTTTCGTGAACGCTTACGACCCATCGCCATCGCGACCTTGGTCGCGGGGGCGGTGCTCGCTGTCTCGACCCAGCTCGCGGGTTTCGGCTTCGGGTGGGTGAAGAATCTTCTGTCCAATGGCACGGTGCGCTCCTGGGCCGCACCCGCCACCGGCGCGGGCATGGCGATCACCAATATCCTGCACGCGATCGGTCTGCAGTCACTGCGACTCGCCCCGGTGCTCTCGGTGACGCGCCTGCTCGGGCTGCTCACCGCGGCGGGTTTCGCGCTCTGGTTGTTCTTCAACGCCGAGCGACGCGGGTGGGTGCGCTCGCTCGCGGTGGCGCTGTTGCTCTTCGTCGAGCTCGGACCGGTGGTGCAGCCCTGGTATTTCGCCTGGGGTCTCGTACTGCTGGCGGCGAGTTACGAGGGCCGTGAGCACTTCTGGCTGCTGGCGCTTTCGATCACGGGGCCCTTCATTGGACTTCCTGGCGGTCGCCAGCTCCTCGCGGGGCTGATCCACAGCAATCCGCTGCTCATCGCGCTGGCGGTCGCGATCTTGGGTGGAGTGCTGGTGCTGCCCATGGGTCGCTGGACCCAGTGGTCGTGGCCCGAGCAGGAGCTCGAACTGACGACATAACAGGACTCGTGAATCGTCGGCCTGCTAGGGCTAGAACTAGGGTTCACCAAGTTCTAACGGCCCAGATAATGACTTCTCTCTGTCGTGCCATCGTTTGGAATTTGGCAGGCGAGATGAGTGAACTCGGTGCGTGCGCCATACCGTGTGGTGTTCCCTTATTGGCTGGAACGAGCGTCGTTTGCGAGCACGTGGTGACGATTCATCTGCACCGGGCACCCCACTAAACGCCGAAGCTTTTGTTTGGAGAGTCATTCATCAGCGGCGAAACATACGAAAGCACACTCCGTCGTGGTCACCCGACATTGCCGTCGCAAGAACGTGGCAGTGCGCAACGGTCAATGTGGAGTGGTCTGTAGCCCATATGCACGACGCGACTCGAAGGGATGCGTTTTTTGTATGGGGCCACGCACCTTCGAGCGCTAATACTTTGAGTTCGCACTGCTCAGTGTTAATCTCACGAGAACTCAACCTAGGGGGGGCCTTAATGAGTGAAGTGGCGACCGAGCTAGATCGCAACGCGATCGGGTTACGCGAAGTGGTGTTCCAGTCAATTTGCTCGATGGCGCCAGGCGCGGCCATCGCGGCGTCAATTCCATTCGGGTCTCCACTCGCCGGTGGAGCACTGCCGTTGGCTGTGATCTTCGCCTTCATCGGGATACTCTTTACCGCATCCAGCATTGGTCAATTGGCAAAACATATACCGTCTTCGGGCTCGGTTGGAACCTATAGCGCGATTGGACTTCGTCCGTGGGTTGGTTTCCTCGTTGGTTGGGGTTACGCAGCAGTGGAAGTGCTGATTGTCCCTCTCGTGATGCTCCAGCTTGGCTACACAGTGGCGGGGGAGTGGAACTCGAAGGTTCATTCGTTCCCGCTGGGTAGTTGGTGGGTGTTTACGGCGGTGGGTACGCTCCTGGTCTGCTACCTCGTATGGCTTGGCATTCGAACGTCGGCTAAGACGGCAACGATCCTCGGCTTCATTGAAATTGGGGTCTTCACACTGCTTTCCATGGTCTTGATTTTCAAAGCAGGCGGCCACAACACGCTCGCCACTTTCACGCCAAAGTACGCCAATGCTCCAGGATTCAAGGGTTGGAGCGGTGTCATCGCCGGCTCGGTCTTTACCCTGCTGGCCTTTTCAGGCTTTGAAGCGGCGGCGCCGATGGCGGAGGAGACCAAGGATCCCAAGCGCAACATTCCGCGGGCCATCATGATCGCCACCGTGTCAATCGGTGTGCTCTACGCCTTTTCCACCTACGCGGCCGACGTCGCCTATGGACCGACGAAGTTCACCGGCTTCGCAGCGTCCGCTAATGGTGTGCCGTGGGATGGACTTGCTAATTCAGTCTCGATCGTCTTTTGGGCGTTGGTGCTGATCGCCATCATCAATTCGACATTGGCGAACGCGATCGCCGGTACAAATGTCTTTACGCGCACGGCCTTCGCCTTCGGGCGCGCGGGAGTTTTCCCGAAATCGCTGGCGAAGTTGAATGCCCGCCACCGCTCACCCCAGAACGCATTGATCTTGCAGTTGGTCATGGGACTTGTCATTGGGCTCTTGCTCGGATGGAAGTACGGTCCGACCGAGGCCTTTGGAATCGTGGCGACGGGGCTCGTGGTCATTGTGGTTCTTGTCTATGCGGTGACGAACCTTGCGTGCATTGGCTATTTCACCAAGCACCGCCGAGAAGAACGCCACCTAGGGCTGCACATCGTCATTCCGATTCTTGGTTTTCTCTTTTTGATCCCTGGCTTCTTGAACGCCGCCGGCGTCTCGGGGATTCCCGGGCTTAAGTTCATCGTGGCCTTACCGACCCCACTTTCCTATGGCGCTTGGGCAATGGGGGTGTGGATGGTTGTTGGTCTGGTGTCGCTCTTGGTACTTCAAAACAGGTCGCCCGAGGCAGTTGAAGCCGTGGCCCTCGTTCACGAGTAGAACCGGTGGGATCCAACAAGGTGCTCACCCAGTTGGGGAGTAGTCAGTCTGAGGAGATCGAATGAGTTCAAGCGCAAGTGCACCTGTCGTCAGTTACGAGATGGACCACGAAGGAGACGTGAGTCGCCTGGTGTACACCTTCGGTGGCGTTGAAGCCAGATCGGAAGTGTCTCCAGGGAGCGTGCTCGACACGAGCAGTCTCGATTGCTTTGCGGGAAAGATCCACACGGTCCAAGACCTCGCGAGTGTGGTGTGCGACCCGCGCTACTTGAACCCCCAAACTGGACCGTTCTACGTCAAAGGAGCGATGCCGGGCGACGTGCTGGCGGTCCACTTCGCGAGCATTGAACCACGTTACGCGCTCGGTTTTTCAACGACGGTTCCACTTTTTGGCTCCCTGACCGCCAATGGCTTCACCCAGATGCTTCACGCGCCTTTGCCCGAAATGACCTGGGTCTACCGCATTGACAGCGAGGCGAGGACCGTACGTTATGAAGCCCGTGAATCTCAGGCCGTCTACACCCTGCCTCTTGATCCAATGCACGGTACCGTTGGCGTCGCGCCAGCTCTCAACGAGGCCCGTTCGGCGTTGACCCCAGGAGATTGGGGCGGGAATATGGATACTCCTGAGATGCGAAGTGGTGTCACGTGCTACCTCGGGGTGAACGTCGAGGGCGCCCTCTTCAGCTTCGGTGACGGCCACGCTCGTCAGGGGGAGGGCGAGACCTGTGGCGTCGCGGTTGAGACGGCCATGGATACCGTCATGGTGATTGATGTCATCAAGAACGTAGCGCCCGTGCTCTGGCCACGGATCGAAAGCGATAGTGAGATCATCACGACTGGTTCGACCAAGCCGCTTGAGGACGCATTTAGGATTAGTCACGTCCAAATGGTCCATTGGGTTGCAGAGTTGACTGGACTGTCAATGATGGACTCGTATCAGTTCGTTTCCCAGGCGGCTCAAACTCCAGTCGCGAACGTCGTAGACACCAACTACACCGTCGTTGCCAAACTTAAAAAGGAGTACCTCCCGGGCATTGATCCTTTCGGTGGCGTGCATCAACGACTCAAGGCAATTGGTCAGGCGTACCTCGCGACACGCGACTGACATTTTAACCGCGTTGGTCAGGTATTACATACTGATATTCAACGACGTCGAGCCAGCGTCCGTGCTTTCTGCCGACCTCAATCTCGGTGCCGACCAGTTTGAACCCGCACTTCTCGTGGAGTCGGATGGAGCCGTCGTTCTCGCCAACGATGCGCGCGATCAGCGAATGAAAGCCCGATTCACCAGCGGTATTGATCAATTCGCGCAGCAAGGTCTCGCCCACACCTCGACCCCGCGCCCCTCGATGGACGTACACCGAGTTCTCGACGGTGGTGGCGTAGGCGGGGCGCTGGCGAAAGGGGGAAACGAGGGCGAAACCCAGGATCAGCTCGCCGCGTGCGCCGCGTTCACCGAGCTCGTCGTCCTCGTTGAGCGCCACGATGCACGGGTGGGTGTTCAGGTGCGTGCGAATCCAGGCCCGTTGCTCCTCGAGTGAGCGCGGAACGAGGTCAAAACTCACTGTCGTCTCTATAACCTCGGGGTTGTAGATGTTCATGAGGGCCTGCGCGTCGTCGAGTTCCACCAGGCGCGTTCTCATGAGTCTCAAGGGTAGTCTTCACCCGGTTGGAAAAACCCTGCATTGTCGGAGTACAATTCGCCTCCGTGTCTTTTTGACACGATTGCCCTCTTAGCTCAGTGGTAGAGCACTTCCATGGTAAGGAAGGGGTCGTCGGTTCAATCCCGACAGAGGGCTCGCCAGGCGGCGTAGCTCAGGTGGTCAGAGCACACGGCTCATAATCGTGTTGTCGCGGGTTCGAGTCCCGCCGCCGCTACCAGGCAGGACCCGTGGGGTCCGCGCAGTGAACGCAGTATCGACAGGAGAGAACGATGGCAAAGAATGAGAAGCGCGTGCAGGTCACCTTGGCCTGTGAGGAGTGCAAGCGTCGTAATTACATCACCATGAAGAACAAGGTGAACGACCGCGAACGTATCGAGATGTCCAAATACTGCCAGTGGGAGCGCAAGCACACACTGCACAAAGAGACCCGCTAGAGGGCACCTCGCCCAGGGTGGTAAGATTTATCTTCCCTACGGCCTCTTGCTGGGAACTGGTGAGAGGCGCAGAGGGCAGTGGCTCAATTGGTAGAGCACCGGTCTCCAAAACCGGGGGTTGGGGGTTCGAGTCCCTCCTGCCCTGCTCGAAGATTTTTTGATGAAGTAGCCGAAGTTTTAACGAGAGATGTGAGATGAACCGCGAACAGAAGCGCATGATGCAGCGACAAGGACAGGTGGACGCCGACGGCGCAGCTTCGTCACGTCGCACGTCAGCCCAGGACGTCGCTCGACGTCGAGGACCGCGCACGAGCATCCGTCAGTTCATCAAAGAGATCCGCGACGAGATGCGCCAAGTCGCCTGGCCCACGCGCCCCGAGGTCATCAACTACACCTCCATTGTTTTCTTCGTGCTCGTGTTCATGACCCTCTTGATCTTCGGACTGGGCGTTGGCTTCTCCAAATTCGTCACGTTCCTCTTCCAGAAGTAAGGCAATGACTATGAGCGATATCGACACCCCCCACTCTGAAGAGCACGACGTCGACACCGACGAGATCCTTGATGTGACGATCCTCGAAGACGGACTCGACGAGGAGCCGATTGTCGAGAGCGCCTTTGACCGCCCGGGTCGTTGGTACATCGTGCACACCTTCGCCGGTCACGAGCAAAAGGTCATCGGTGCGCTCAACAACATCATCAAGAGCCGTGAGCTGAACGAGAGCATCTACGAGATCTATCTGCCCGAAGAGGACGTCACGGAGTTCAAGGGTGGCAAGAAGGTCACCGTCTCCAAGCGCATGTTCCCGAGTTACCTGCTCATACGATGCGAGCCCGACCCCGAGATCTTCTACGTCATCGGCTCCACGCCCGGGGTCACGGGATTCGTCGGTGCCGAGAAGACCCGCCCGACCGCCCTCACCCGGCGCGAAGTGGACAACATCATTCGACCCCAGGTCGAAGGCGTCGAGCAGCCGAGCGCCAAGCGCCGCATGCCGACCCACGAATTCGAAGTCAACGACACCGTCCAGATCAAGACCGGACCCTTCGCCACGTTCTCGGGCCACGTCGCCGAGATCAACGAAGACCAGCTCAAGGTCAAGGTGCTCGTGGACATCTTTGGTCGAGAAACCCCCGTGGAGCTCGACTTCACGCAGGTTACGAAGCTCTAGAGAACGTGTAAGGAGAGAGTCATGGCAAAGAAAGTCGTTGCGGTCGTAAAGATCCAACTCGAGGCCGGTGGGGCCACCCCCGCGCCGCCGGTAGGTACCGCCCTCGGGCCCCATGGTATTCAGACCATGGAGTTCTGCAAGCAGTACAACGCGGCCACCGAGTCAATGAAGGGCACGGTCATCCCGGTCGACATCTCGATCTACGAGGACCGTTCGTTCACGTTCGTCTTGAAGACCCCGCCGACCCCGGTGCTGTTGCGCCAGGCCGCCGGTGTCACCAAGGGCGCCCACCTCGCCGGTCGTGAGACCGTCGCCACGGTGACCATGGACCAGGTCGAAGAGATCGCCAAGACCAAGCTCAAGGACCTCAACACCGAGGACCTCGAGATGGCCAAGCTGCAAGTTGCCGGAACGGCCCGCTCCATGGGCATCTCGGTCGCGGGCTAGGAGAAGGAAACATGAAGCACGGAAAGAACTACAAGAACGCCCTGGCCAAGGTGGACCGTGAGGAGTTGCTCACCGTCTCAGAGGCACTCGAGAAGGTGAAGACCATCTCGAGCGCCAAGTTCGACGAGACCGTCGAGCTCGCGATCCGTCTCGGCGTCGACCCCCGTAAGGCCGAGCAGATCGTGCGTGGCACCATCTCGCTGCCCGCCGGTACCGGTAAGACCAACCGCGTGGCGGTCTTCGCCGCCGGTGAAGCGGCCCAGGCCGCTCGTGACGCCGGCGCTGACGTCGTTGGCGCCGAGGACCTCGTCGCGAAGGTTGCGGGCGGATTCTTGGACTTCGACGTCGCGATCGCGACCCCTGACCTCATGGGTCAGGTCGGTGGCCTCGGACGCGTGCTCGGTCCGCGTGGACTCATGCCAAACCCGAAGACCGGCACGGTCACCATGGACGTCGCCAAGGCCGTCACCGAGTTCAAGGGTGGACGCGTTGAGTACCGCACCGACAAGATCGGCAACGTACAACTACGCGTGGGCAAGGTCAGTTTCAGTCGTGAGGACCTCGCACGAAACGTGCACGCGGTCATCGACGAGATCGTGCGCGTCAAGCCTTCGAGTGCGAAGGGTCGCTACCTCATGAGCATCACCGTCTCTTCGACCATGGGACCCGGCGTCAAGATTGACCCGACGCGAACCCGTCACGAGGAAGAAGTGCTGGCCTCGGCCTGAGTTTCGTTTTGACGATGGCCGCGCGCCATCGATACCATGTAGTGCACGCACGACGTAGGTGCAAGAGATTTAGAAAGAACGCCGAAGACATCCGGTGTGGGATTTCCCACTTAAGTGGCCCTGGTGGTCAGCCTGACGAGGATTTCGAGTGCGCCCTCGGGTGGCTCGTTTGCTTGGATGTCGAGGCCCGTACCGGGCGGCATCCGGTGAAGGAGCCAGTATGAGCAAGATCAATCCCGAGAAGGTCGCAACGATCGACGAACTCAAGTCCAAGGTCGAGGGCACCTCAACGGCCGTCGTGACTGAGTATCGTGGCCTCACCGTCGCCGAGATCTCGTCACTGCGTCGCCGCCTTCGCGCGATCGGCGCTGACTACAAGGTGTTCAAGAACACCCTGGTGCTGCGCGCGATCTCGGGCACCTCAGTCGAGCCGATCGGCGAGTTCCTCCAGGGACCCACGGCCATTGCCTTCGTCGACGGCGACGTCTCTGCGGTCGCCAAGACGCTGCGTGACTTCGCCAAGGAATCACCCAAGCTCGTGGTCAAGGGTGGCGTCGTTGACGGCAAATCCCTGTCGTTCAGCGACCTGAGTGCCCTCGCGGACCTGCCGAGCCGAGACGTCTTGCTCGCCCAGATCGCGGGCATGCTCGCCGCACCGCTACGCACCATGGCCGGCCTCTTGAAGGCTGTGCCGCAAAACTTCGCCTACGGCCTCTCGGCCCTCCTCGACAGCAAGGGCGGCTCCGCTGCTTCTTCTGACGAGAAGACCGAGCAAGCCGCCGAGACTCCGGCCGGGGTCGAGGAAGCTGCACCCGCAGCGAGCGACGACGCCGCGGCAGTTGTCGCGGAGGTCGCGGAATCAGACGAGGCGCCCGTCGCCGAGGCTGACGCCGAAACCACCGAGGCGCCCACCGAGGACGCCGCGAGCGAACCGGCCGAATAACCACACCAACGAAGTACCCGAAACGAAGAAAAGAAAGGAATCACCATGGCTGCAACCCTGACCAAGGAGCAGATTCTCGACGGCATTGCTGAGCTTTCCGTCATCGAGTTGAGCGAACTGCTGAAGGAGTTCGAAGAGAAGTTCGGCGTGACTGCGGCGGCCCCCGTGGCTGTTGCGGCTCCCGCAGCGGCTGGCGGCGGCGCTGACGCCGGTGCTGCTGAAGAGAAGAGTGACTACGACGTCATTCTGACCGCCGGTGGCGACAAGAAGATCCAGGTCATCAAGGAAGTGCGTGCACTGACCAACCTGGGCCTGAAGGAAGCCAAGGACCTCGTCGACGGCGCGCCCAAGCCCGTCCTGGAGAAGGTCTCGAAGGCCGACGCCGACAAGGCAAAGGCTGCCCTCGAGGCCGCTGGCGCGACGGTAGAGCTCAAGTAGCGCTGTTTTACTACGAAAAGGGCCGCCGACGCATGTCGGCGGCCCTTTTTTGTTCATGCGTCCGAGCGCAGCGCTTAGGCATTCAATGAATCGCTGATGTGCTCGTGCGTGCCCACGTGCACGCGTTGGGGCTTGGCGTGCTCGGCGATCGGCACACGGATCATCAAGACTCCATCGATGTAGTCCGCCTGGATGTGCTCAGCGTCGATCTCTTCACCGAGGCTGAGGCGCCGACTCACGAGACCCTTGGGGCGCTCGGACACAAGGACGTTCATCATGCCCTGGTCGGGGCGGGTGAGGCGGGCCGAGATGCTGAGGATGTTTCTCTGGACGAAGACATCGATCGAATCGTGATGCACCCCGGGCAGGTCGACCTGGACGAGGTATGCGTCTTCTGTGCGATAGATGTCGATGGGCATGGTCGTCTGACGCGTCAAGAGACCCGGAAACGCTGTCGTTGACGTCAGTTCTCGGAATGGTTCAGTGCGAAGTAACATTTCAAATCTCCTTTCGGCTCTGCTCCTTCGAGCACGAGTGATGGTAGAAGTGGCGCTTCAAAATTGTGTGAGACGAACTTAAAATTTTTTTTAATTGGTCGTAACCAGGTATTTTGCAGTATGCCGCGTGGTCGCTCTGCGAGAAGGGTACACAGCGTGCGACAAGTCACCTGATCACCGGGGGAGGCTTCGAGGACGCATCGACGGCCTCGCAGTCGCGCGATACTTGACCGCGCGATCATTTCTGCCTATGGTGACCCCAACCGCTTTGCGGAGGCGATCCCGAAAGGGGCGCCACTTGCGCATCTATCCCTAAAGGGACTAGCATCGAATGACCGTGTCCCTGCGCTCAACTTTGTCATCCCCTGACGCCGTTTTGAACGTGGCCATGGGAAAAGCCTGTAGTAGCCACCCACTCACACGGAGGATAGACCGTTGACGTCTCGGTCCACTAGCCCGGAGCGCTTTAACTTCTCGGCACTGGGTGAAGCACACCCCCTGCCCAACCTCCTCGAAATTCAGCGAGACAGCTTCGACCTTTTCATGAAGCAGGGTCTGCGCGAGGCTTTTGAAGCCCTTTCGCCGATCACCGACTTCACTGGTCGTCTGTCGCTTGAACTCGAGTTCGATCCCGATGATGCGGATCTGAAGAGCCCCCCCAAATTCACCGTCGAGGAATGCCGCCAGCGCGCCACGACGTACTCCCAGCCGATCTTCGTGCGTGCACGCTTCTTGAACTCAGAGACTGGTGAGATCAAGGAACAGACCGTGTTCATGGGTGACTTCCCGATCATGACCGAACAGGGCACGTTCATCATCAACGGCACCGAGCGTGTTGTTGTCTCTCAGCTCGTGCGCTCACCTGGCGTGTTGTTCCAGCCCGGCAAGGACGAGAAGGTCGCCTTCGAGGGCACCATCCACCCGAGCCGTGGCGAATGGCTCCAGGTCGACCTCGAAGAGAAGAAGAACAAGGCAGCCAACGCCGGCGCGCGTATCGCGCGCAAGCGTCGCATCTCGATCTTCACGCTGTTGCGTGCGCTCGACACCGCCATGGACGAAGGCTTCTTCGAGAAGTTCGTCGCACACTTCGACTTCCTCGAGGACCAGTTCCACGCGGACTGGAAGAAGGCGCACCTCGAGATCGCCAAGCACATGGACAAGTACAACCTCGAGGATTCGCCGGAGAACTTCCTTCGCGCGAGCCAAGAGACCGCCTGGCTCGAGATCTACCGTCGCGCGCGTCCGGGCGAAGTGCAGACCATCGAAGCCGCTCGTCAGTACTTCGAAGGCGCCTTCTTCTCAGAGAAGCGCTACGACCTCAGCCGCGTTGGTCGCTACAAGCTCGACCGCAAGCTCGGCGCTGAAGTCGCGAAGAACGTCGAATTGTTCGGCGACCTCTTGGAGCGTCCGAACGAGGACCTGCACGTGCTCTCCAAGGCCGAGGTCCTCGCGACCGCGACCTACCTGTTGAACCTCGCGCGTGACCGCACCGCGAAAGAGACCGCGTACCACATCGACGACCAGGACCACTTCGCCAACCGCCGCATCAGGAGCGTGGGCGAACTGATCCAGAATGCGCTGCGCACGGGACTGTCGCGCATGGAGCGTGTTGTTCGTGAACGCATGAACACCCAAGACGTCGAGGCCATCGCGCCCCAGACGCTCATCAACATCCGTCCAGTGATGTCAGCGATCAAGGAGTTCTTCGCGACCTCCCAGCTCAGTCAGTTCATGGACCAGAACAACCCGTTGTCGGGCTTGACGCACAAGCGTCGTCTCTCGGCCCTCGGACCGGGTGGTCTGTCGCGTGAGCGCGCGGGCCTCGAGGTTCGAGACGTCCACTCCTCGCACTACGGACGCATGTGTCCGATCGAGACCCCCGAAGGCCCCAACGTGGGTCTGATTGGGTACCTCGCGAACTACGCGCGCATCAACGAGTACGGCTTCATCGAGACGCCCTACCGTGTCGTGTCGGGTGGTCGTGTGACCGGCGAGATCCGCTACTTCACCGCCGACGAGGAAGAGCGATTCGTCATCGCCCAGGCCAACACCGAGCTGGACGACAAGGGTGCGATCAAGGCCGATCGCGTCCTCGTACGCCGCGGCCCGATCGGCACCGGACTTCGCGTCGGGGCCTCGAACAAGTCCTCATCGACCACCTCAGAGATCGACTTCGTTCGACCCGAGGAGGTCGAGTTGATGGACGTGTCCACCAAGCAGGTCATCTCGGTCGCCACCTCACTGATCCCCTTCGTCGAGCACGACGACGCCCAGCGCGCCCTCATGGGTGCCAACATGCAAAAGCAGGCCGTGCCGCTCATCATGCCCGAGGCGCCCTTCGTGGGTACCGGCATGGAGGCTCGCGCCGCGCTCGACTCGGGTGACGTGCTCATCGCCGAGGGCGACGGTGTCGTGCGCTCGGTGTCGGGTGACCGCATCGTGGTCGAGTACGAGAAGGACGTCACGGACCGTTACGGCAAGACCCTGGGCAAGAAGCAGTACAACTTGAACAAGTTCCGCCGTTCGAACCAGGACAC
>JABBNY010000016.1 GCA_019352095.1 Acidobacteriota bacterium | reverse complement strand
GAGGCCTGCCTGAATGCCTGCTTCGACAAATGTTCTGCTCAGCGGGTTGGGTTGCCCATGATCCTAAGTTCGTCGTGCGCGCGAACGGCCTCCTGCATTGCGGCGGAGGTCTCAAAGATCGCCTTGGCGTAGGCGCGATAACCGGACCGGCCTAGGTGGACCATGGCGGCCCACGTCGCGGCCAGCAAGCCTCCCGAGCGAGATCCATCCATGCCCGGTGAGCAGTACTTCCCGCCGGACCAATCGGTCAAATAGAAGTACTGACTGTTGCGCAAGCGTTCGTCGGCGAAGCTGAGCACACTCGTTCCCTTCAGTGCGTAACCGTACTTGTGGGTGTCGGCCGAGATAGTCGTGACCCCTGGTACCGAGAAGTCGAACGCTTCGATGTCGTAACCGAGCTCTCGGCCAAAGGGCAGTATGAAACCCCCGAGACAGCCGTCGACGTGGAGTCCTGTCTCGTGTTCGAGAGCGACCGCTCCGAGCTCACGTATCGGATCGACCGTGCCGTAGCCGTAGTTCCCCGCAGAGCCGACGATGGCAACAGTATTGCGATCGATATGCTTCTTCACCCATTCGACGTCGACCTGCGTTGTAACGGGGTCGACCGGTGCCACGCGAAGTTCAATACCGAAGAGGTGGCACGCCTTGTCAAAGGCGGGGTGCGCGGTCTCGGGTTTGATGACGTTCGCTCGAGAGGTGTTGGCGCTGTTACTTTCACGATAGGCGAGCATGGCGTGCGCAATCGAAGCACTGCCGCCACTCGTCACGAGGCCACCGGGCGTCGTGACGGTCACGGCGGAAGCGCCCATCAGGTCGAGGGTCATTGCAATGATCTCCGCCTCGAACTTGGTGGCGCTGGGGCACATGTCGCGTTGGAGCGAGTTGACGTAAGAAAAATTGGCGAACGCCTTGTTCAAGAAGTCGTAGTGGTCATGGTCGCCGCAGTACATTGTCCCCGAGCACCGGCCGCTCTCCCAGACCTTGTTCTCCGCCGCCGACATCGATGCCAGCATCGTGAGGATCTCGTCGTGGCCTGTGCCATCTTCGGGGAGTGTTCGATGAATCTCGAACTGTCCGGCGTAGGGGTAGTCGCTCATGGTCGCTCCAGTCTGAAGTTCCAATGAGCGTAGAGCGTGACGACGCGCCGAGGTGTTCGTTTTGAAGAGATGTTTCGCGTCGCGAGATACGCTTCGTTCATGACCAACTATTCCCCTTCGCCCGAGCGTTATGAGACAATGGAGTACCGACGCGTGGGACGCAGCGGCCTGCTCTTGCCCGCCATTTCACTGGGCCTCTGGCACAATTTTGGCACCGATCGCCCCCTCGAGACCCAGCGGGCAATCCTGCGCCGGGCCTTTGACCGAGGAATCACCCACTTCGACCTGGCTAATAACTACGGTCCCCCGTATGGCAGCGCGGAGTCCAATTTCGGGATACTCCTGCGAGAAGACTTCAGTCGACTGCGCGACGAACTGATCATTTCGACCAAGGCGGGTTGGGACATGTGGCCCGGCCCCTACGGCGACCTCGGGTCGCGTAAGTACCTCACGGCGAGCCTCGACCAGAGTCTGAAGCGCATGGGCGTTGACTACGTGGATATCTTCTACCACCACCACTTCGACAAGACCACGCCCCTTGAAGAGACAATGGGTGCGCTGGACCGCGCGGTGCGTCAGGGCAAGGCACTCTACGTGGGCGTCTCTTCATACTCCGACGCGCGGACCAAAGAGGCGATTGCGATCCTTCGATCTCTCGGCACGCCACTACTGATCCACCAGCCCTCGTATTCGATGCTCAACCGATGGATCGAGGAACGGTTGTTGGATGTCTTGGGCCTCGAGGGCGTTGGGTGCATTGCGTTTTCACCACTGGCTCAGGGCATGTTGACCGATCGCTATCTCGACGGCATCCCCGAAGACTCGCGCGCCGCCCAACACACGTCACTCTCGAGTGACATGCTGAGCAGCGAGAACCTCAACCACATACGCGCGCTCTCGAATCTGGCAAGAGAGCGCGGGCAGAAACTCTCACAGATGGCCCTGTCGTGGGCGTTGCGTGATCCGCGCGTTTCGTCGGTGCTCATCGGTGCAAGCAGTGTCGCCCAGCTCGACGAGAACCTTGACGCCCTTTCACACACGACGTTCACTGACGACGAATTGGCGCGAATCGACCAGTACGCCGTCGAAGGCCACATAGATCTTTGGCGTGACGTCGCCGAGGATTAGCGCCTAGAGCGTGGGAACGATGACGACGGGCACGCTGGCGTGCTCGGCGAGTTCCAAACTGGTGCTACCGAGCAATAGCCCAGGGTGCTTTCCCTGACCGCGTGATCCGACGACCAAGAGATCGGCGGCGATCGGATCGTCGACCGCTCGAAGCAGTACCGAGCAGGCATCACCATTGGAGATGTGCACGCGCACCCGCTCACGTTCGAAGTCACAGTCATCGCAAAGTCGATGGAGTGATTCCTCTATCGCAGGAGCGTCATCTCGACCCTCGAAACGGTCCATCAGCCCCACCGCGTGCACGATGACCACGTTGGCCTCGACACGTGAGGCGAGCGAGAACGCCCAGCGGACCGCCGCACGCGAATCGGGGGAGTCATCGAAGCCAACGGCGATGGTCTCTAGGGTCTTCATCAGCTGTAGTCACCTTTCGCGGCCGCTTCGTGCGCTATGCGCAGCGCCACACTTCGCTCTTCGAGAGTGCTGTCGATCGTGGTCATACCCGGTCCGCCCGAGCTGGGGCGCTCGAACTCAATGGACTCATCGAGCGCCGAGGCCAAGGTGGCCGCGACCGACGTGCGAAGTGCGCCAAGGTTGTAGCCACCCTCAAGAAAGAATGCGAGCCTCCCGCGGCGAGGGGCGAACTGCGCGACGCTTCGACCCAACAAGGCAAAATCGCCACTCGTGAGAGCAAGGTCAGCCATCGGGTCATCACGATGCGAGTCGAATCCGGCTGACACGAGCACCCACGTGGGCGCGAAATCGTCGATCACCGGCGTCGCAATCTCCGCCAAGCCTCTACGCAACACGTCCCCGGTGGCGCCCGCGGGGAGCGGGATGTTGATCGTTCGACCGAGCGCCTTCATCCCGCCGATCTCGTAGGGTGCGCCGCTTCCGGGAAAGAGTGGTGACTGGTGGGTGGACACGTAGAGGACGTCAGGGTTGTCCCAGAAGATCGACTGAGTTCCGTTGCCGTGATGGACGTCCCAATCGACAATGAGAACGCGCTCACCCTTGGCAGTGAGCGAGGCCGCGGCAATGGCGATGTTGTTCAAGAGACAAAAGCCCATGCCCCGGTCCCGCAGTGCGTGGTGGCCGGGTGGTCGGGTAGCGACGAAGCCAACGCCGTCTTGGAGGCGTTCGAGCTCACCGATGACCGCCAGACCCGCGCCCGCAGCATTTTGCGCAATCAGCCACGAGTCGTACGTGGCGTAGGTGTCGACATCGATGTCGCCGCCGCCCGCATAGCAAAATGCGCCGAGTTCGTCGAGGTAGGTCCCCGCGTGCACGCGCATTAGTTCACTTCGACTGGCGAGATAGGGACCGACCTCGCGAAGATCTTCTGCGAGATGAAGGTCGTCAAGAGCGCCGCGCGCCGCACTCATTCGATCCGGACGCTCAGGGTGCCCCGACTCCTCGTGGCCCGCGTCGTCGTATGGTGCGTTCGCGATCAGCATCATTCGCCGGCGCGCCATTTGTGGGCGCGGCGCTTGGGTGGTGTGCGACGTCCGGCGTAGCGCGCACGGCTCTTCTCGGTAGGTTCGATCGGAAAGCTCACACTCACCACTTCTTCTTCGATGCTCGATGTGACTGGAAACCCGGAGTCCTTGAAGACGCCGAGCATCCCTCTGTTGTCGGCTTGGGTCTCGGCGGTGAAGGTCGTGATGTCGCGCTGGCGCGCGGCGTCGGCGAGATGTTTCAGCAACAAGAGCCCCAATCCGTGATTTTGAAACTCGTCGGTGACGAGGAAGGCCACCTCTGCTTCGCTGGTGCCAGGAATTCGATCGTAGCGCCCGACCGCGACCAGTCGGTCATCGTCTTCAACAATGAAGGCCAATCGGTCGACGTAGTCCACCGTGGTCAGATGCTCGACTTCGCGCTCTGACAGTTCAGGGTGAAACGCGAAATAGCGCCGATAAATCGAGCCTGACGACAGGTTGAGATGAAAATGGACCAACTGGTCGGCGTCGTCGGGCCGAATCGGCCTCATGTGCAGCGTCGCGCCCGTACTCGTTGTGACGTCGCACTCCAAGTCAGTGGGATACACACCGACCATGGGAGTCGGCGGCGCCGCGTTCGCACCACTCAACGGATTGGGACCATCGGAGTCGGACATCGCGGCCCTCGCTCTCGCACTCGCACTCAAATGGACTATTGTCCGCTCCACACATTATTGAACCATTCGACGATCCGCGCCAGAGGAGAAGGTCACTCGATGGCGCAGCCCTTACCCGGCGAAGTGCGAGTGTCGCGGTGGTGGGCTCGGCTACATTGTTGGCCATGTCGCCAGGGCTCGGTAACCTCGATCCTTCACTACGTCACGCCTGGCATCCACTGTGTCGCTCGAGAGACGTAAGCGACGTACCGAGGTCCTTTCGACTGCTCAACGAGAACTACGTGGCGTATCGACTCGATGACGGGGCGCTCAGAGTGTTTCGTGATCGCTGCCCTCACCGGTTTGCGCCACTGTCGCTCGGGGCCTGCGAGGGGGCCACGCTGCGCTGCGCCTATCACGGCTGGGTCTTTGATGCTGAAGGTGTGTGCGTGGAGATACCCGCGCTGGGAGAGGGGGCCACACTTCCATCTCGCGCGCATCTGGAGGGCCCGGCGGGTGTCGCGGAGTCGCACGCCATGGTCTTTATTTCACCTGAGCCCGCACGCACGCCGCTACCTTCGATCGCCCTCGCTCAAGATCCCTTGTTTGAACGTGGTGACCTGCCCGAGATGATCACTCGGGCGAATGCGGGACTGCTGGCGGACAATTTCTTGGACATGGCACATTTCCCCTTCGTACACGCTGGCACCTTTGGTGCCGGTGAGGCCCGCGAAGTACCCAATTACACCGTGACCAGAGATGGCTACACGTTCAGTGCCACCTATGAGCACGAGTTCGCGAACCGTGAGGACCCCGGCGTGAGTCAAGGAATCCGCCCCTTGCTACAACGCCGGCGATTGACGTATCGCTACACCGCACCATTTCATCTCGAACTCGCCATTGAGTTTCTTGACGCTGGCGGCACCAACGTCATTGGTTTCTTTCTGACTCCGGTCGACGCCGACTCGGTTCGAATCTATTCGAGTCTGTGGCGCAATGATCTGGAGGGCTCGAAGGAGAGGATGCGCGAAGCGATCGACTTCGAGGTCGCGGTCGTCGAGGAGGACCTTCGACTTCAGTCTCGCTTCGAGGTGCTGGAACTGCCACTCGACGTCACCGAGGAAGTGCACACCCGGGCTGACAAGACAACGCTCGAACTACGACGAATTCTCGCCGACCTCGTGGCGAACGTTGGCGACGCGTAGTCTCTCGTTCGCGCTAGGGATGCGAGAGTTCCTGCACGAATTGTCGTAGCGCCGAGAGGTGACGGCGATCACTCTGTGCCAGACAATTCGCGTACGCCACGGGGGCGAGCGAACCGCCCTGATACACGCTTGATTCGCTCTGGCATAGTGACGAACGGTAACTGGTCCACGACACTTCGGCGCGCACGAAGTCGCGGCGCGCACCCGCGACGACCAGTGTGGAGAACACGTGACGTCGGAGACTATTGATCTGCTTGTCGAGTGCCACGATCTGATGTTCCGCACACCCTTCGAGTCCGAGGGTGTTCGACTGAGTGCACGCCAAGAGTGTGAAGTCCTCTTTCAGCATCGGCGGAGCGATCAAGGTGGTGTGCGACGAGGTCGCAGTCGTGGGCGAGGGGTGCTGCGAAGACTCGCGGCCGATCACGAAGGCACCCACGACGAGCGCCAGAGCTACGACGATCATGAAGATCTGGGCGCGGCGCATCGATCGAGTATTGCACGTGACCACCTCACCTAGCCTGACAGTGCGTCGTGAGCGGTGCAATGTTCGATCGCCGTGGGGACCGACTCCTTACGCCACGCGTGTCGTGAAATGATGAGTCTCCACGTGGGTGACGCCAGGGCGTTGGTGAACGGAGACCGCGTTAGCGAGCGTGTCCGTGAGCGTCAAAAACACCCACGAGCGACGGCGTGCGGCTGGAGTGCTCGTAGGCGGTGATCGACGCTTCACGAAGCATGGTGAGCCCGATGTCGTCCCAGCCATTCATCAGCCGATCTCTGGTCATGGTGTCGAGCGCGAATGGACGCTGCCAACCGGTCTCGGGCACTTCGACGCGTAGATGCTCGACGTCCACGATGACGAGCCGACTTGGTGACTCCTTGACAATCTGGGTCAATTCCTCTACGTCACTAGGGGGCAATTGGACGATGACGAGACCTTGCTTCGAGGCGTTGTTGCGAAATATATCGCCGAATGACGGCGCGATAATCGCTTCGAAACCGAAGTCCATCAGCGCCCACACTGCGTGTTCGCGTGACGAACCGGTGCCGAATCGTGGTCCGGCGACGAGAATGGTTGCCCCGACGTAATTCTGATTATTGAGAACGAAGTCCGGGTCGTCACGCCACTCACTAAAGAGTCCTCGACCGAATCCCGTGCGCTCTACGCGCTTGAGCCAGTCAGAAGGAATTATCTGGTCGGTGTCGACGTCGGAACGCTCCAGGGGGACCGCACGACCTTCGAGGATCATGACCGCCTTCATGCGCTCACCTCGTCAGGCGAGGCGAAGCGTCCAAGGAGCGCACTGGCAACCGCCACGACCGGTGAAACCAAATGAGTGCGGCCGCCGCGACCTTGGCGACCCTCGAAATTGCGATTTGACGTCGAAGCACTCCGCTGGCCCGCAGTGAGCTGGTCCGGGTTCATCCCAAGACACATCGAGCATCCGGGCTCGCGCCATTCGAATCCTGCCTCGAGAAAGATCTGGTCAAGACCTTCTTCTTCCGCTTGGCGTTTCACTCGGTGCGAGCCAGGTACGACGAGTGCGCGCACGTTCGCCGCGACGTGGTGTCCGCGCGCGACCTGTGCGCCGGCGCGCAGGTCCTCGATGCGCGAATTCGTGCACGAGCCGAGGAACACGATATCGATGGGGATGTCGCGCATCGGCGTGCCAGGCGTAAGTCCCATGTAGGCGAGCGAACGAGTGACGGCTTCGCGCTGGTCATGGTCGTCAAACTCGTCGGGTGAAGGCACTACGCCACTCAGCGCGACTACTTGGGCCGGGTTGGTACCCCACGTCAGATACGGCACCAGCTCCGAGGCGTCGAGTACGAGCTCTGCGTCGAATGTGGCGTCGGCATCACTCACGTAGTCTCGCCAGCGATTCGCGAGTTCTTCGAACTCCTCACCCGAGGGTACTCCGGGTCGACCGCGAAGATAGTCAATCGTCGTTTCGTCCACTGCGACGAGGCCGGCGCGCGCTCCCGCCTCGATGCTCATGTTGCACACGGTCATCCGACCTTCCATCGAGAGTTGCTCGATCGCCTCTCCTCGGTATTCGAGCACGTACCCGGCACCGCCTCCGGTGCCGAGCTTGGCGACGATTGCGAGCACGATGTCCTTCGCACTGACACCAGTCGGTGTTCGACCATTGACGGTGATCGCCATGGTCTTCGCCCTTTGTTGAGGGAGGGTCTGGGTCGCCAGGACGTGTTCAACCTCACTCGTACCGATTCCAAAGGCGAGTGAACCGAACGCCCCGTGGGTTGAAGTGTGGGAATCGCCGCAGACGATGGTCATGCCCGGCTGGGTGACACCCAATTCTGGGCCAATGACGTGGACGATGCCTTGGTTCTCGTGTCCTCGGGGAAAGACGGTGATGCCGAACTCGTGACAGTTCTCCTCGAGGGCCTCCAACTGACGTTTCGAGATGGGATCAGTGACGGGCGTTGAGATGGGATCGGTGGGTACGTTGTGATCTGCGGTTGCGAGCGTACGGTCGGGTCGTCGCACCGTTCGTCCGTTCAGACGAAGGCCGTCGAAGGCCTGAGGGCTGGTCACCTCGTGCACCAGATGCAGGTCGATATACAACAGCGTCGGCTCTCCCTCGGGAGAGGCCACGACGTGTTCGTCCCAGAGTTTCTCGTACAAGGTGCGCGCCATGACTACCGGATCCCGACGATCTTGACCTGCAACACGCCCGATGGCGCGTCGTAGTCCACGACGTCGCCGACCGACTTGCCTAAAAGTGCAGATCCGAGGGGAGAAGTAGGCGACGCGACGAGGACCTCGTCGGGCTTCTCTTCGATGGAGCCTATGAAGAACTCCTGGAAATCGTCGTCCGCATCGCCTTCGTAGACCACCTGAACGATGCTGGCGTGTTGAACCGATCCCGCATTCTCATCGCGTTCGACGATCTCGTGATTGCGGATGACGTTGTCAATTTGACGGATTCGCGCTTCCATCTTTCCCTGGTCGTCCTTCGCGGCGTGGTAATCACCGTTCTCGCTGAGGTCGCCAAGAAGGCGGGCCGCTTCAATGACGCGCGCAATCTCGGTTCGACCAACGGTCGTCAAGTGCTTGTACTCCGCGCGCAACTTGTCCAGCGTCTCTTGGGTTATGCGATGTATTTCGCTCGCCATGGCGTGACCTCAACTAGTAGAGAAGTCCTGATTCTACCGTTTGGTTCATTACTTGGACGGGGTGAGTTTGCCATCTCCTTGCTTCACAGAGCAAAATGTAAGAAACGAGGAGACGAAGAGCAATGAACCAACGCACGTACCGCGTGGCCGTGCTCGGGGGCGACGGTATCGGCCCAGAAGTCACCAGCGCCGCACTTGAGGTTGTGCGCGCGGCGGGGGTGCAACTCGAGACGACGCACTTCGAACTCGGCGCAGCGCGATATCTGAAGGACGGTTTCGTGCTGGACGACGCGACGCTGGAGGCACTCAGGGGATTCGACGCCATCCTCTTGGGAGCGATCGGCCCAGCCATTGGCGACACGCGGATCCCCGGAGGTGTGCTTGAGCGTGGTCTGCTGCTGCGCATGCGCTTCGGACTTGATCTCTATATCAACTACCGTCCGTTTCGAGGTGTCGAGGGCTCACTCGCCGAGGGCTGTGAATTCGCCATCGTGCGCGAGAACACCGAGGGTCCGTACGCCGGCGAGGGCGGCGTGCTGCGCCACGGTACGGCGCACGAGATAGCAACGCAGGGCTCGGTGAACACGCGCTTTGGCGTCGAGCGTTGTGTGCGATACGCATTCGAGCGCGCCGTGATGCTGGAGCGCCCACGGTTGACCTTGGTCCACAAGACCAACGTGCTGACGTTCGCGGGCGAATTGTGGAGTCGTGTTGTGCGCGAGGTTGCGAGCGAGTACCCGACGGTCGCCGTTGACTACAACCACGTCGATGCTGCGTGCATTTACCTGGTGGAGGACCCGTCGCGCTACGGCGTCATCGTCACCGACAACCTCTTTGGCGATATCTTGTCTGATCTCGCCGGCGCGGTCACGGGCGGTATTGGCTACGCCGCAAGCGCCAATCTCAATCCCGCACGCACCGGCGCGTCACTGTTCGAACCCGTACACGGCGCGGCCCACGACATCGTGGGGACCGGTCGAGCCAACCCGCTCGCCGCAGTGTCCTCGGCCGCATTGATGCTTGAACACCTAGGCGAAGACGAGGCGGCATCGCGCATCGCGCGCGCAGTGCAAGAATTCGATGGAGACGTCACGGTACTGGGTACCGCCGGGGTCACGAAGCAGCTAATTGAGAGGTTGTAATGCCAATAACACCTACGAAGAAGATCTGGATGGACGGGGCGCTCGTCGACTGGGAATCAGCGACGACGCACGTACTGAGCCATACGCTGCATTACGGTACGGGCGCGTTCGAGGGCATCCGCGCCTACAAGACGCCCAATGGCGTGGCGATCTTTCGCTTGCGCGAGCACATGCAGCGCCTTCTTAACAGCTGCAAGATCTTGATGATTGAGGTCCCATTCACATTGGACGAGTTGTGTGACGCAGCCCTCGAGGTGGTGCGTGTGAATGAGCTTGATGAGGGCTGCTACATGCGTCCGCTCGTTTATCTCGGCTACGGCGAAATGGGGATCTATCCATTGTCATCGCCGGTCAACGTGGCGATCGCCGCGTGGCCGTGGGGAGCGTACCTCGGCGACCACGGCGTTGAGAACGGCGTGAGGATGAAGATCTCGTCATGGACGCGCCACGCACCTAACGCCATGCCAACCGCTTCTAAGACGGTTGGCGGTTACGTGAACTCGAGCCTGGCCAAGGTCGAGGCGCTGAAGGCCGGGTATGACGAGGCGATCATGCTGGGCCCTGACGCGAGAATCTCGGAGTGCACCGGTGAGAACCTCTTCATCGTGCGCAATGGACTGCTCATCAGTCCGCCCCCTTCTGAGGCGGGCGCTCTTCGAGGAATCACGCAGGCGAGCATCGTGAAGATCGCGAATGACCTCGGTTATGAGGTGAGTTTCGAAGCAATGCGTCGCGACGACCTGTATCTGGCGGATGAAGCATTCCTGACCGGCACCGCCGCCGAGGTCGTGCCCATTGCTTCAGTGGACGACCGACTTGTCGGTAACGGCACACCTGGGCCGATCACCAAGGCAATCCAGTCAACGTACTTCAAGGCCGTACGTGGTCAGATTCCCGAATACGAGGATTGGCTCGCGAGGGTCTAGCCGCACGAGAGATAGTCTCGAAGTGTGACTCAGCCAACGTTTTCCCCCGTACCCTCCGCAAGCGAAGTGCGAACTTCGATGAAGACTGCCACGCCCGAACTCGCTCGCGCCAAGAAGCCCGGGTTGCAGCGTTCCCCGGTCGTCGCCAAGGGTGCGAGTTTCGGTACCTCCGCACCGGGTGAAGGTTTCGCCCTCACCATTGCGCACCGCGAGGTGGGCAAACTGACTTTCGCCAACGAGCACGATCGTCACGACGTCGAGGCGGGGATCGCGCTGGTCGCCGCCAAACGCGCGAGCCTCGTGGGACGCGGCCCGATCCTGGGAGACGTGCAGGTGGCGCTTGACATCTTCGGGCTGCGCGATGTCGAGGTCATTGACCACGCGCGCTGCAGTGCGTTCGCGGGTCTGGCGCACAGTTATGTGAAGCAGCGCCACTTCGTTGATGGGGTCAGCGCCACTACGCTGGTGCCCGCGGCGCCCTCTCATTAGTACCCCAACTACTGAAGGAATATATGAGTTTTGACTTGACGAGCGAGCAACGTGCCTTTCGAGATGTCATGCGCAGTTTCGTGGACGAGCGCATCGCTCCACACGCCGCACGATATGACCGGGAGCAGATATTTCCCCAAGACAGTTTCGACGCCTGCGTCGAGATGGATCTGCCATCACTGAACGTCCCCGAGGCGTACGGTGGCGCGGGTGCTGACATGGTCACTCAGGCCATCATGGCCGAGGAACTCGCGCGCGGGTGCGCCTCGACGTCAGTGACGATGCTCATTTCGAAGCTTGGAATGTTGCCCGTCATGAACTTTGGCTCCGAAGAGATCAAGCGGGAGTACCTTCCGCGCATTGCCCGTGGTGAAATCCAGGCCAGTTACTGCCTCTCCGAGGCTGATGCGGGGTCGGACGTTGCGAGCATGCGCTCGCGCGCGGTGCGCGACGGTGACGACTACATCCTCAACGGCTCCAAGTACTGGATCACCAATTCGGGCGTGTCGGATACCTATACGGTCTTTGCGAGCACTGACCCTGATGCGCGAAGTCGTGGTATCACGTGCTTCTTGGTCGAGAAGGACTGGGGGCTCAAGTTCCCCAAGCACGAAGACAAGATGGGTTTGCGCGCGTCGCCCACCGGTGAGGTCGTTTTTGAGGACGTGCGCGTGCCCGCGTCGCATCGCATTGGTGAAGAGGGCGAAGGATTCAAGATCGCGATGCACACGCTCGATCGCTCGCGCCCGACCATTGGCGCACAAGCCGTCGGTATTTCGCAGGCTTCAATCGACTTCGCGGGAACCTACATGAAGACCCGCAAAGCGTTTGGTTCGCCGATCGCCGACCTCCAAGGTCTTCGATTCATGCTCGCTGATATGGCGATTCGTACTGAGGCCGCTCGAGCGCTCGTCTACCGCGCGTGCGCAACGATCGACGCGGGTGACCCCGATAACCAGCTCAGTTACCTCGGTGCCGCCGCCAAGTCGTTCGCCTCGGACACCGCGATGAGCGTGGCGACAGATGCCGTACAGTTGCTGGGTGGCTACGGCTTCACCAAGGAGTTCCCCGTCGAGCGCTTCATGCGCGACGCGAAGATCACGCAAATCTATGAGGGGACCAACCAGGTTCAGCGCGTCGTTATTTCCAAGCACCTCTTGAAATAGGAATCAATGTCGAATCTAACCAGCAACGCCAACGACGTGGTTCGTCGCGGCATTCTCAAGATCCATGAAGACGTCGTGCTCTCCACGGTTGACTCACTCAATTTGAGGGGCAATCGTCTCCAGGCGGTCGTGGGGATGCCGCTTCGAACGCTCCAGCAGCGTCGAGACGTGGCGAACTTCGCATCGACCGCACCGATGGCCGCGGTGAAAGGTCTGCTGGAACTCTTGGCCTTGAGTCCATTGGAGAAAGTGATCGAGGCGCTGGGCGATCACGCTGACTCTCCTTCGTTCGAGCAACTGAGCGCCGCGCTCGACGAGTTGGTGACCAATGGGATGAGCGACGATGAAGTCGTCGCGATGTTGACGTTCGCCATTGGTGAAGCCTTTCCCGCGGCCGCACACTGCCGACGGCTCCTTGAGGAACGTGCTGAGTGGTCGCTGCCCGAGTTACCCGAAGGCGTGACGCCGTCGTCGCTTCTCACACCCAAAGAGGTCGATGCGGAAGTTCGAGCGCAGCGACGACTTCGTCGTGAGCAGGAGAAGGCGAAGAAGAAGGCGACCGCGGCACGACCCGTCAAGCCTTCGAAGTTGAAGAACACCCACAAGCGTGTACCTTCCGTTTCGCCCAAAGCCCTCTCATCTGAGAGCACGCTTGAGTTGCTCGAGCGTCGCCGCATTGTGCTGACGCCAAGCGAATTGGCTCATTTCAGCCCCGATCATCCTCTCGTGGGTTCGCTGGTTCTCGTTGAGGTTCCCTACAGCGCCGTTGATCCTGAAGCGCCCGAGCAGAAGTCCAAACAGCGCCCCGCCGTTGTTGTCGGCGCGTCCGATGAAGGCGTGCTGGTGCAGGGTGTCTACACCAATCCGAGTTCAACGAGGGTGCTCTTTCAGCCGTGGCGACGACTCGGACTTGACCATGTGTGTTACGTCGAAGGAATACGGGTGGCGGTACCGGTTGAACTCGACAGCCTTGAACGTCTGGGCAAGCTCGCTGATGACGAGTGGAATAGCCTGATCTGAACGTCCGCCCGGTACTGGTCTTGGCGAATTCTTACGCTCATCGGGTCAATTCAACCTTCGACTTTCGTAGAATTGTCTTCGATTGTCACGAGAGAGGGCCATGCGTAAGTTCGCGACACTTGCCGTACTGGCGATTCTGATCGGGGTCGGAGCGTATCTGTATGACGCGCGACACGTCAGCGTGGCGGCACTCAGCCCTACGTCGAGTACCACCACGACAACGACCATGGTGACCACCACGACCGTGGCGACACCGATGAGTGTGTGCAACGTAGCGGCCCGGGCGAACTCGACGTGTGCGAGTTGGACTGCGCGTGACGTGTGGGCTGGCGGCCCGGCTTCTGTCTACACGACGTCGTTCTCACCGATCGCGTCGCTCCCCGCGATCAAGGCATACGCGTCGTGGATCAGGACGTCAACGACCGACCTTGCCCTTTATCCTGGTTACGAGGGCCCCGGCGCGACCACCTTGCCGCGTGGACCTGAGATGGTGCCGCCCTCAGCGACACCGCGACTACTCGCGACCTTCAATTCTGGTTTCTATGAGCAGGATGGTCCAGCGGGTTTCTACGTGAACCACACGCTGTATTTCCCGATGATCAAGGGTCTGGCGACGGTTGTTCGCTACACGAACGGAACGGTCGACGTCATGGCCTGGAGCGGTCCGGCCCGACCGGGGCCAGACATCGTCATGGCACGCCAGAATCTTCCACTGCTGGTGGACAACGCGCACGCCGTGCCCGCGGTCGCTGACAACGCGGCGTGGGGCCTCACCCTTCACGGCGCACCGGCGGTGTGGCGCACGGCGCTCGGCGTCGACGCCAGGGGCAATCTCGTCTACGCCGCAGTCTCTGACGTCACCGCGGCACAACTCGCCCAGACGATGCTTGAACTGCACGTGGTTCGCGCAATGGAACTCGACATCAACCCTGAATGGCCGATCTTTGTCACCTACGCGTCGCCAGGCGCGAAGGGCCCCGCGCTTGACGTTCCCAATCCGAACCAGATTCCCAATCGATTCCTTTACTCCAGCACCAAAGACTTCTTCGCGGTCTTCACCTCCACAAGGCCAGGAGAGGCACAACCGTGGTAGGTAAGCACGATGCGCGTTCGATGGGCGAGGGTGAAGGCCCCACGTCGCGTCGTCGAGCGTTGTGGCTTGGGCCCCTGGCGGCATTGGCGATAGTGGCGACCACGTTGGGAGCGCTCGACGCGAACCGGGGTGCGAGCTCACCCACGTCCACGACGTCAACGCCAAGCACGACCTCAGTGCCGCCGGCGACGACCACGACCGTAGCGCCCACGGTGAGCATCGCGGCGGTGGGCGACACCGAACTCGGGAATTCCCCACAACTCCCATCGGACCCGCGCGCGTATCTCGAGCCCATCACTCACGCGTTGGCGGCACCGATCGTCTTTGGAAATCTTGAAGGGACCATCACCAACAGCACTCATTCCAAATGCGTGCCCAATGGGACGTCGTGCTACACGTTTCGAGTCCCGGTTTCGTACGCCGCAATCTATCGATCAGCGGGATTCACGGTCATGAACAGCGCCAATAATCACGCCTATGACTTTGGCCAACAGGGTGTGATCGACACTTCGAAGGCGCTCCAAAGCGTCGGCATCGTCCAAGCCGGACTACCGGGTCAGATAGGTGTTGTCAGTGAGGGTGGCCTCAAGGTGGCGTTCGTCGACTTCGCTCCCTATTACAACACCAACAACATGCTCGACTTTCCGGCTGCCGCTCGATTGATCGCTCGAGCGCACCAGCTCGCGAACGTGGTCGTGGTGTACATGCACGCGGGTGCCGAGGGTGCGTCAGCCGATCACGTCACGCGCCGCAGTGAATCGTTCTACGGTGAGAATCGAGGGAATCCCTACGCGTTCGCGCACGCCGTCATCAATGACGGGGCCGATCTGGTGATCGCGAGCGGACCGCACGTGCTGCGCGGGATGGAATGGTTCAAGGGTCATCTCATTGACTACAGCCTCGGTGATTTCGCCAACTATTACGATTTCTCGGCGGCGGGGGTCCTGGACCTCTCGGCCATCCTGCACGTGCGCCTTGACGCGACGGGAGGATTCGTTTCTGGTTCCTTCACGTCGGTGCGGCTGAGTACCTCGGGGCAACCATCGGTCGATCCGACGAATGCGTCGTCTGGGTTTGTGAACCAACTCTCGCGCGCTGATTTTGGCGCGAATGCGGCACTTATCAGTGTGAACGGGGCAATACTGCCGGCTGGCTAGCAACCGCCCGCCGGGCCGGGAGTGCCGGGACGCGGGAGGAAATCGTCAACCGTGCCGACATTGGCCGCTCGAGGATTCGGTCCGAGGTGCACCACGTACCAGACACCTCGCCATGAAATCAGTGATGCGACCGCCACCGATTCAACGCGCGCTCCGCGCCTGAAGATGAGGCGAACGCCTGGCAAGTGCCAGTAGCCGATCCTGTTCTCACACGTGCCCGGGGCGATCCACGCCGCGTCCGCGCGCGCACTGAGCACACGTAGCAAGCTCACGTGGGGTCGGGTATCCAAGAAGTGATGGTACGCGCTGACATCGAGGGCGAAGAGGGCGATGAGGCGATCACGGTAGTCAGCGGCGGGGTTGACGATCTGTCCTTGTTTCATTCGAAGATACGCCTCGCGCGGAAAGAACACTCGCTCGCCGAGCGTGGGCGAGTCTGATGCAATGGCACGCCATAGTGTTCGCATCTGGGTGTTTAGACCGGTCGTGAAGTTGGGTTCGTTCGATGTCTGGGGGAGGGATCCGGGTTGAGCGGCGCCCAGAGGGGTGTTCGCGAACACGTTGACGGCACTTATGGCCAACGCCGTCAGCACAACACCAATTGTTCGTCGGCGATCCGAGCGCGTCACGAGGGATCGATGAACCACCATTCTGTGAGCCTACGAGTGGGGCACGCGCGGGCGCCGCGCGCGGACGAGGACGAGTACGCCTGCTCCAGCGAGTACCAAGCCGGCCAGTTGCACCCCCACGGACCCGCTGTGAGAGTGCTCTCCGAGGAGCCATCGTTCGTCGAATGCGCGAACGACCCCCCACACGATCATCGCGACGCCGGTGATCGACCCGGGGTGCCGGGACGGCCACTTACGTTCGCCCCACACGAGTGCCAGCCACAAGAGTCCGTCTTCGGCGCCTTGAAAGAGCGGGACGGGGACGCGCTTACCCACCTGGCCCGCGTAATGCATCCCGAACCACTGGTGGGTGAGGTGTCCACCGCCACCGACCATCAATTGGGGTCCGAGGACCCTCCCGAGCGCCCAGCCCGCGATGAGTGCGGGTACGAGCGCGTCAGTGAAGCGGGCGAGCGACGACGCGGGCCACCACCGGCGCTGCAGGTACAAGCCGACCGGCAGCGCGAAGCCGAGGCCACCGAAGCTGGCGAGGCCACCTTGCCAGATCGCAACCCAACGAGCAGGGTGCCCGGCGTAATAGCCCCAATTGGTTGCTATGTTCGCCGCGCGCGCACCAACGAGACCGCTGACGATTAAGGCTGCAGCAAACTTCGCGAATCGCTCAACGCCAAAGCCCGCGGTTCGCAGGCGACGCTCCGAATAGATGTACGCGACGTAGGCCGCGATGGCGAGTCCAAAACCGTAGAGGTGAAAGACGAGTGGACCGACGTGGAATGATGTGGGAAGCCCAGACACACCTAGGCTCGAGGGCGACCGAGGCCAGCGAATCCGTACCCCAGGCGGATCGGCACGATGTGCACGCGCGTACCGGTCTGTTCGGCTTCGATCATGTCGCCGTGGCCCACGTACATCGCGACGTGCTCGTCGCCGTTGTAGCCGTAGAACAAGAGGTCGCCCGGTTGAATGTCGTAGAGCGGGACGCGCATGGTGTCCGCGTACTGCGCGCCTGAATAGTGCGGAAGATAGATGCCCGCCGCATCGTAGGCGAGCATGACGAGCCCTGAGCAGTCAACGCCGGCGCGCGAAGCACCACCCCACGCGTACCAGGTGCCGATGTAGGACATCGCCGCGCGCACCGCGATATTCGCTCGCGAGTTAGGAGGTGGGGCGGGAAAGCCGCTTTGAGGCTTCGCCGATGCCAACGCGCCCGCTGACTTGGCTGCGGCCGCTGCGGCCGCTTGGGCCACGTAGGTCGCAATCTGGCCCTTCACCTGGCCGAGGGTGCGTTGAAGTGAGGCTTGGAGGAGCTTGGCCTGGTGGAATGAGGAAGCGGCCGCGACAGCGGCGGCACGAGCCTGCGCGTCCTCGCGCTTCAGCAGCGCCCGCTCCCTGGTCAGTTCAATCTTGTAGTTCTTCAGACTCGCGATGGTGGCGCTGATGTTGCCCTGCGCGAGTTTGCTGTAGACGTTGGTCGCACCAATCTTGGATGCGCTCGGCGAGAACAAGGGATTATTGCTCGCCGCGGAGCCGTTGGTCACGTAGGCAAAGATGGCGTCGGCGCGCAGTTGCGTGTTGTTCTTGTTGACGCTCTGTTCGATCCCCGCGACGGTGGCTCTCGTGTTGGTGATCTCGTTGTTGACCTTGTTCAGTTTGATGCGGGCCTCATCGTACTTTTGACCCAGGCCCTCGACACGTGCGTTGATGGACTGAATCTGGTTGTAGAGGACGGTTGCCTTGGCCCGTTCGTTTGAAATTGTCGAGGCCGCCGACGGGCGTGGCAAAGCAGCCACAGTGCTCGAACACACTGCGACGACAGCCAAAGTGGACTTAATCCACCGGAACCGCTGAAGTCCCCTAGTTGGCCGTAGCGTCGTGAAGCGCGCAAAGCGCCCGACGTCGGTCACGGATGTAAAGGCTATCGGTTGTCAACCCGGCGAGGGGACAAGAAATACATAAGAAAATCTATTTTACCTGATAATGATCATTAAATTTGGCACGCCGGTAATGAATCGCCGATTCGGTTCTCCACCTTGACTCGTCCAGAATAGGCTCGGCGCATGTCAGAACGCTCTCGATCACTGCCTCGCAGGTCCTGTCTCTCCACACCCGGTTCGTCGGATCGGTTCCTCGCGAAGGCGCCCACCGCAACGGCCGACATGAGTTTTCTCGATCTCGAAGATTCGGTTGCACCCAACGAGAAGGTCGCCGCACGAGCCAAGGTCGTCAACGCGATACAGACCCTTGAGTGGGACGAGCGAGTGTTGTGCGTACGGGTCAATGCGTGGGACACCCCATGGACGTACGGTGACGTGATCGAAGTCGTGGGCAGCGCGGGGACGCGCCTCGACGAGATCATGATGCCCAAGGTCGAGCGCGCGTCAGACGTCGTCGCGATGGACCTGCTGTTGACCCAGGTGGAAAAGAACGCGGGGTTGCCGGTCGGCCACATCGGCATCGAAGCTCAGATAGAAACCGCCCAAGGGCTCATCAACGTCGAAGAGATCTGTGCGGCGTCCTCGCGCCTCGAGACGATCGTCTTTGGTCCCGCCGATTTCGCCGCCTCCATTGGTATGCCGGTCACGACCATCGATGAGACCATCCACCACGCCCCTTCGAATCCCTTCAGTTACGTCTTTGCGAAGATTCTCATGGCGGGAAGGGCCAACGGTCTCCAGGTGATCGATGGCCCCTTCTTGAAAGTTCGCGACACGGAGTCTCTTCGCTTCGCCGCTGGAATCACCTCCTCCTACGGCTTTGATGGCAAGTGGGCGCTCACCCCGGATCAGGCCCTCGTGCTGAACGAGGTCTATTCGCCGAGCCAGGAGCTCTTTGACAAGTCCTTTGACATTCTCGACGCCTATCGGGTCGCAACGGAAAAGGACCGCACGGGCGCCCTGATGTTCGGCGATGAGATGATCGACGAGGCGTCGGCCAAGATCGCGAATTCATTCGTGGCTCGCGGACTTCGCTCGGGGATGAGAAGAAGCGCTCACTAGCGGCGTCTAGGAAGGTCTTAATAGGAGCGGTTCCCAGTAAGGTGAGCCTCGTGACCACCGTGGCCCCGACTCCAACGAAACTGCGCCACCGGGTGCGAGCGTCATTCTCCCCATCGGAATGGCGCAGCCTCTATGGGATGTTCGCCTTCATTGTCATGCTGCACGTGTTTGGCTGGGGTCTGTTGTTACTCGCCTCATCACACCACTACACGGGCGGCTCCAGCAAGATTCTCGGTGTGGGCACCGGCGTGCTCGCATACACCTTGGGGATGCGACACGCTTTTGACGCCGATCACATCGCCGCCATTGACAACACGACGCGTAAATTCATGTCCGAGGGCAAACGGCCAATGTCGGTCGGCTTCTTCTTCTCGTTGGGACATTCTTCGGTCGTCTTTGGTCTCACGGTATTACTCGGTCTCGGCGCGCGTGCGCTCGGACCACAGATCGCCAATTCCAACTCAGGGTTGCATCACTACGGCGGCCTGATCGGAACCGTGGTGTCGGGAGGTTTTCTCTACATCATCGCCACACTCAATGCGGTGGTCTTGTACGGGATCGTGCGGCTCTTCGTCCAGATGCGTCAGGGGCGTTTTGACGACTCAGAACTCGAACGTCACTTGAACGCTCGTGGCTTCATGATGCGCTTCTTTGGACCAATTGCGCGTTCGGTGGACAAGCCATGGAAGATGTATCCGGTCGGTCTGTTGTTCGGCTTGGGATTTGACACCGCGACCGAAGTGGCGTTTCTCGTGCTGGCGGGGACTTCGGTGGCCGCAGGCCTACCCTTTTGGGCAATATTGTCACTGCCATTCTTGTTCGCCGCTGGCATGAGTCTGCTCGACACCATCGACGGCTCCTTCATGAACTTTGCCTACGGTTGGGCATTCTCCAAGCCAGTGCGCAAGGTCTATTACAACATCGCGATCACCGGACTCAGCGTGTTCGTCGCGTTTTACATCGGCACGCTCGAACTCCTGCAGGTTCTCGCCGGCCAGTTGCACTTGAAGGGTGGGCTGTGGAGTTACGCAGCCGGGTTCAACATCAATCGGGCGGGCTTTGTCATCGTGGGACTCTTCGTCGCGGTCTGGACGTTCGCACTGCTCTTTTGGCGTTACGGCAAAGTCGAACAACGATGGGAACGCGCGGCACTGCGCGCACAGATCGCCCGAGGTGACCGACCCGATTTGCACTCGGCCGGACTCGAACTGGGTGCGGTCCACGCCCCTTTCACCATCGACGAGGCTTAGGCGTTCCCGCGCTCGTCTAACAGCCGACGTGCGACGACCTTGAGACAAAGGGTCTCATCGGCTCCTTCAAAGATCGACAGGACTCGAGCATCGACGAAATAACGACTGACGGGATACTCCTCGGCGTAGCCCATTCCCCCGTGAATCTGCATGGCTTCGCGCGTCACCCACTCGGCCGCGCGGCACACGTACGCCTTGGCCATGGATGCTTCCTTGGCTCCGCCACCTTGACCCATCAAGGTCGCCACGTGCAGCGAGAACTGGCGCGAACACTGGATGATTGCCGCCATCGTGGCGAGCTTCACTCGAGTGAGTTCGTAGTTGATGATCGGTTGTCCAAAGACACTGCGGTTTCGTGCGTAGTCGAGGGCCGCTTCGTACGCTGCCTGCATCACCCCCACGGCGCGTGCCGCGGTCTGAATGCGTCCGTTCTCGAAACCGGCCATCTGGAGGTAGAAACCCTTACCGAGTCCAGCCTCACCGCCGACCAGGTTGTCGTCGGGCACGAACCAATTGTCGAAGCTCAGCTCGTAGGAGTGCATGCCGCGATAGCCCAGCGTGTCAATCGGTCGTCCTTCAAGGCGTCCGTTGGGGTCCGCGCGCCCCTCGCTATCGGCGTCTTGAGAGAACAGGAACCCGTGGCTTTCGCCTCGTGGCTTTTCGACGAGGAACAGCGAGAGCCCGCGATGGGCCTTGGTGCGATCGGGGTCGGTGCGCGCTAACAGCATCAACACATCGGCGCGCGCCGCGAACGTGCACCAGGTCTTGCTCCCGTTGATCAACCACCCACCGGTGGTCCTGGTCGCCATTGTGGTGAGACCGGCGACGTCACTGCCAAAGTCTGGCTCGGTGACGGCGATCGCCGCGAGAGACTCGGCACTGGCGAGTCGGGGCAACCAGCGCTGCTTTTGTTCGATGGTGCCGCCGTTGACCAGGGCTCGGGTCAGGATCTCTGGTCGGGTGATCAGCGAGCCACCGATGCCGAGCCCACCCCAGGAGAGTTCCTCGGTAGCGATGACCATTGCGAGATACTCCGACTCTCCGCCGGTAGCGAACCCACCGTAGGCCTCGGGTACCGAAAGACCGAAGCCGCCGAGTTCGTTGAGCCCCGCAATGATCGATTCAGGGATGTCGGCGTTGGTCCGGTGGACATGCTCCGCGTGCGGACGCACCTGTTCTTCCGCGAAACGATGGAACATCTCTGACACCATCTGATAGTCCTCGCTGAGGTGTCGCGGCCCTTGGCTCTCGGCGAGGGTCGAGAGAAATGCTGGGTCGCGGTAATCGCGCACGAAGGATTCAAAGGGCGCGTACCAGGTGGAGGTCGCACCCCACTGTTCCTCGCGACCGAGAACGCGTGAGTGCAGGTCACTGATGGCGTGCGCCAGGAACGCGGCGAACAGCGAGGCCTCGATCGGGCCCATCGCGGCGTACGCGAGACATGCGCGTGCGGTCGCGACCGAGCTCGACGCGTGGGCGAGGTCGTAGGCCAGAGTCTGATTCTCATCGACGCCGCCCAAGTCAGCGAGTCGCCCTACTGCACCGTCGAGAAGCGATTGGGCGTGTTCTATGAGATCAGATGCGTGGGCGAGGTCGATGGCTGGTGTCGTCATAGGTGAAATTTACCGGTTCTCCGAGCAGGGCACGAGCGACCTAGGCTGAGCACATGAATGTGACGATGCTCCTGGCAGATGCGGCCCAAGTGGCCGATGGCAAGCTTTATATCCTGGGCGGCGGCTGGTCGGTGACCGGACCAGAACCCGTACCCTCGGCGGTCGCGCTCAAGGTGAGCGTTGACTGGCACGAATTCAACGAGCAACACCACTGGGAACTCTTCCTCGAAGACGCAGACGGCCAGCTCGTGCACTTCGACACTCCAGACGGGCTCCAGAGCATTGAAGTGCGTGGCGACTTCACCGCCGGGGCCCCTGAGGGCGTGCCGGTGGGTACGCCCGTCGACGTGCCGATCGCGGTGAACTTTGGACCCATACCACTCGTACCCGGTGCCCGTTACACCTGGCGCATGGTGGTCGATGGTGAGTCCTTGCCGGGCGGTACCGTTTCTTTTACGACGCGCCCCGCCCCCGAAGAACCTGAAGAGCAGTAGCGTCGCGGTACTCGAGAAAAGGTCGTCAGTGAGCATGAGCACTTTTGATCGTCCGTTCGGTCGCTATTTCGAGGAGTTCGAGATCGGCGACGTCTACAAGCACTGGCCAGGCAAGACCATCACCGAAGCCGATGACCATTTGTTCTGCATGATGACGATGAACCATCACCCGTTACACACCAATGCGTGGTTCGCCGAGAACGAGAGTGTGCAGCGAAAGAACGTCGTGGTCGGCAATCTCGTGTACTCGCTCGTCCTGGGCATGAGTGTGCCCGACGTCTCGGGTTCAGCCATTGCAAACCTGGAAGTGGAGAGCCTGATTCACCGTTTCCCCACGTTTCACGGTGACACGATCTACGCCGAGACGCGCGTGTTGGACAAGATCCCTTCGGCCTCGAAGAACGATCGTGGCATCGTGGTCGTGGAGACCAAGGGTTTCAACCAGGAAGGGATGGAAGTCTGCTACTTCCGACGAAAAGTGATGGTCTGGAAAAAAGACTTCGCCCCCGTGCGACGTCGCCCCTACGGTGACGACGTCTGGTAGTAACGACTACGCCACGTTTCGACGTGCGCTTCGTCGTGCCGCACCGGGGCTGCAACGCCCGTTGCCGTGGATTCGCCACCCCGACCCTTGGGCGATTCTCGTCAGCGAAATCATGCTTCAACAAACCCAGACGTCGCGCGTGGTCGAGCCGTGGTCTCTCTTCCTCCAGCGTTTCCCAACGCCAGGGGCGTGTGCTGACGCGCCACTCTCGAGTGTGTTGACGCTGTGGGGCGGACTCGGTTTTCCTCGACGCGCCAAGGCTCTGCACACCACGGCCAGAATGATCCGCGATGATTTTGATGGTGTGGTGCCGAGCGATGTGCGCTCACTGCGCAGTCTTGCGGGCGTGGGTGAGTACACCGCGAACGCCGTTGCCTCGTTCGCGTTCGGTCAAAGGGTTGCGGTACTCGACACGAACGTTGGACGGATAGTCTCG
>JABBNY010000242.1 GCA_019352095.1 Acidobacteriota bacterium | reverse complement strand
TCTCAGGTGGGGAATTTCGGTGATCGAGAGTGGGGAATTTCCGGAATCGTCGTCAAATACGGCTCGGGCGACGTGAGTGAGATGCACAGCACGTTGTTCGCCGACACCATGACCGCCCTAGGACTCGACGCTTCCTATGGTTCCTACGTGGAGG
The DNA here is from genome assembly GCA_019352095.1 of Acidobacteriota bacterium. GTDB lineage: Bacteria > Actinomycetota > Acidimicrobiia > Acidimicrobiales > RAAP-2 > RAAP-2. Next base: position 3,705 of record JABBNY010000242.1, on the reverse strand, counting down.
TCCTACCAGGGATCACCCTGGCCACCGTCAACCTGGTCTCACTGTTCGCGTTACACCGGCGCTGGCGCGGGGCGCTCATTGGGCACCTCGCGGTGTTTGAAATGACGTCGGTCGAGCCCATGGGTCGTTACAGCGCAACGCTCGAGCGCTTGGGCGTCGGTGCTAAGGGTCGACGCTTCTACGATGTCCACGTTGCCGTCGATGCCCAACACAGCATCATCGCGCGTGACCGGCTGGTCACTGGCTTGATCCGCACAGAGCCCACGCTGGGTGGGGATATTCTCTTCGGTGCGTCGACCGTGATGATGCTCGAACGACACTTCAGCCAGCACTTGTTGTCCGCGTGGGCCGAGGACCGAACGTCACTGACTCCTTGGGGCGTCGATGACTCGTCAAACAAAGACCTTCGACGCACGTTCAGTGTCGCGCCTGAGCTGACCGGCCCGGCCACCGTCAGTTACGAGAGGCCCCGCACGTGACGTCATCTCGCAAGGCGCTGGCGAATGACGGCACGACGTCGCCAGCGAACGCCACACCCTGGCGATGGTATCTGAATTCGTTGGGACCTGGACTGGTGACTGGATCATCCGACGATGACCCCTCGGGCATAGCCACCTACGCGCAGACGGGCGCACAGTATGGACTCTCGCTGCTCTGGGTCGCCCTGCTCACGTTTCCACTCATGGCCGCGGTCTAGGAGATCTGTGATCGTGCCGCCCTCGCCACTGGCAGAAGCCTTGGAGAATTGGTGGCCAAGCGTTTTGAACGCACGGGTCGGTGGGTCGTGGCGATCCTTGTGGCGGCGTTCATGGCAGCGAACCTGCTCAACATCGCCGCCAACCTCGTAGCGATCGGGTCGGGGATGAACTTGCTGCACGCGGGACCAGTGTGGATCTGGGCCCTGGTGGCTGGAGGGTTCATCACGACGTCGCTCATCATGGGTTCGTACGACAAGATCACACTCGTCTTTAAGTACCTGGAAGTTTCGCTGTTGGTGTAAGTGGCGGTGTTGATCCTGGTCACCCATGATTGGTTCCAGTTACCCGTCCATGCGGTGATTCCTCACCTGCAGATGTCGAAGAGTTTCATGGCGCTGCTCGTCGCCATCTTAGGAACGACGATTTCGCCATACTTGTTCTTTTGACAGAGTGCCACTCGTCTCGAAGACATGCGCAACGAACCAGAAGGCGACGATCAACCAATGCCATTGAAGGAACGTGAAGCCGCCCGTGCGACCTTGAAACAACGCACGAGTCGATTCGACGTCTTCACCCTATGGCTTTTTCCAACGTGGTGATGTTCGCCATCATCGCCACCACGGCCCAGACATTGCACGTTCATCACAAGCTTCACATTCAAAGCGCCGCCGAAGCCGCTCAAGCGCTCAAACCTATCGCCGGGTCCTTCGCGAGTGCGATCTTCGCCCTGGGCTTCATCGGCAGTGGACTGCTCGCGCTTCTTGTGCTCGCCGCCTCGGGATCGGTAGGAATGGCGGGACTGATGGGTAAGGACTGGGGTTTCTCTCGTTCTGCCAGAAGGCGCCCCTCTTTTACATACTGGTGATCCTGGGCACCGCGGGCGGAACTGGCTTGAGCCTCTTGAACGTCAATCCCATCAGACTCCTTGTCCTCATCGCGATCATCGATGGCGTACTCGCGGCGCCGCTACTCGTCGTTGTCATGATCGTCTCACGGAGTCGGAGCCTGATGTGCGAGTACGTCAACGGCAAGGTGGCCAACTTTTTAGGCTGGTTGACGGTCGCACTCATGGCCGGTGCCTCAATTGCGATGTTGATGGTTGGCGGACTGTTTACTTGACGAGATTCGTATCGCACGCTCGACGAAGTCAGCGATTCAAGCGATCGTATTGATGACGCGCGAGGATTTGTCGATCACCGTTGCGACAACGCTCGATGTTCTGCTAGGAAGTAGCGTGACAAACGTCCTTCGCCGCGTGAGATGTCGATTCGTCGCGAACGCGTAATACTCTCGTCGCCCTCTTTTCGATGCACCCCGGAAAGGTGCTCGAACATGCTTGCGCTTCGTGGCGTTGAACCCCGAGACGCGCGCCACCGCCACCGCCACCGTCGGCTTTGACACCGACGATACGTGCGAGTAGTCGTCAGCCTCGGTACGCACCACGAAGAGCGAGCCAGCGAGGTCGTGGGCTTCGGCGCCGGGGAAGCTCGAAGAAGCGGTGGTCCCGGTGGCCCTCATCATTGTCACCCCTTTACACAGTTCGAAGCGAGCCCGGTACGTCGCGGCCTCTTCGCGCAGTGGCGTTACTTGCGCACGACGCTTGTGGTTACTCGCGTGTGTAGTTTTCAGGTAGTGCTTGAGGATGATCCGTGCTCGATCACCTGAGAAAGTCGACCCGTAACGATTGCCGTCGCGAGAACCATTGTTGGCGCAACACCTTTGAAGTTCGTGGCGGGTCCGGACTCTGCTCCGGTGCGCCTATTCTCGGTCCCAAGTCAGTATTCATTGGAGGGTGGTCGGAGTGACACAAGGAACGATCGAATCGGGCCTGTACATAGATGGTGCGTACGTCGACGGCGCGGGATCACAACGCTACGACGTGATCAGTCCGGTGACGGGCGCGAGGATTGGATCGGTGCCGGTGCCGGTGCAGGCTGATATCGACCTCGCCATCACCGCAGCGAACGCCGCGCAGCAAAGATGGGCCGCGGTCAACGTGTGGGAACGCGCCAAGCTGTGTCACGCGATCGGCGACGCCATTACCGCTCGACGTGACACGCTCGCGCGACTTCAGACCCTCGAGCAAGGAAAGCCGCTGGTCGAGTCGATGGCCGACGTGGACGAGTCGGCGATCCTCTTTCACCTCCACGCCGAGGATGCGGTGCGAATGACGGGTGAAACGATCGCGTCCACCGATTCCCACAAACGCATGTGGACCTTCTACCGGCCAGTTGGCACGTGGGCCATCATCACCCCGTGGAACTTCCCCCTGCTCATGTTCGCCGAATTCGCTGCGCCGGGCCTCGCGACGGGAAACTCGCTCGTGGTGAAACCCCCGGCGCACACCTCGTTCACGGTGCTCGCGGCGATGGCGATCCTGGGCGAGGTGGGCCTGCCCGACGGTCTCGTGAATATCCTGCCGGGCGAGGGGGTCACCGGTCACGCGCTGGTCACGCACCCCGGCATCGACGCGATCGGATTCATAGGGTCGTCGGCGACCGGCGAGAAGATCCAGTCGGCCGCGGGACTGAAACGATCGATCATGGAGTGTTCGGGCAATGGTCCTTTGATCGTGCTCGGCGACGCCGACCTCGCGGCGGCGGCGACGGCCGCGGTCTACGGTGCGTACACGTGCTCGGGACAGGTGTGTTGTGCCACCGAGCGGGTGCTCGTGCACGAACACGTACACGACGACTTCCTCGCCGAGGTGCTGGTGGCGGCGGACCGAGTGCGCTTAGGCGACCCCTTCGAGACAACGACGACGCTTGGGCCACTCAACAATGAACCGGTGGCGGCGAAGATGGACCGTCACGTCGCCGACGGGATCAGTCGTGGTGCCGAGGTAGTACGTGGTGGACGTCGCTCGACGAATCAGCCCACGGATCTCTATTACGAGTTCACCGTGGTCGACCGGGTGCCGCCGGAGAGTCTTCTCAGCACCGAGGAGTCCTTTGGACCAGTGGTGCCGATCATCACCGCGGGCTCGGACAACGAGCTGTTGCGTCTG
>JABBNY010000241.1 GCA_019352095.1 Acidobacteriota bacterium | reverse complement strand
GGACTCCTGGCGCTCGAGAGTGCGAATGATCCTGAACTCGATCGGCCGTACCCCTTCGATGTCCTCGGCGCTCAGACGCAAGGCATGATCGGGTACTGGCTGCTCCAGGCGTTCAACAACGCGGTGCCCAACCGGGAGAGTGTCGCGATGGTCACCCAAACCCTCGTTGACGTGAACGACTCAGCGTTCTCCCACCCGACCAAGTTCGTGGGGCATGGTTACAGCCAGGCCGACGCGCTTACGTTAGCCACCAAGAATTCGTGGAGCATCGCGCGCGACGGGGCGCTCTGGCGTCGAGTGGTGGCGTCGCCCGAGCCGCAAGAGGTGATCGAAGGCGCCGTCATAGAGGAGCTCGCTCGACGTGGCACGATCGTCGTCGGTGTCGGGGGAGGTGGAGTGCCGGTCGTGCGAGAAGACGGCGCCCTTCGCGGCGTCGACGCCGTGATCGACAAGGACCTCGCGACGGCCCTGCTCGCCATATCAGTGGGTGCTGATCTCATGCTGCTCGTCACCGACGTGTCGGGCGTGATCGACGGCTTCGGCACGCCCGACGCACGAGTGCTCTCGACGGCGACGGTGGGCGAACTGAGGGCTCGGACGTTCGCGGCGGGTTCCATGGGCCCAAAGGTGGAGTCGGCGTGTCGCTTCGTCGAGTCGACCGGTCGCCGGGCCGTGATCGGTGCCCTCGATGATGTGCTCGGACTCGTCGAAGGCTCGGCGGGTACATCAGTCGTGGCGTAGGAGCGGTCAAGAACCCAGTGCAGGAATGACGGTACTGCTCGTTGTCGAAGGACTCGTGAGTTCGACAACGGTCGAGAAACCCGGGTGATCGCTTAGTGGTCGCTCGCTTCGCGCCGCCAAGCACTTTGATTCTTGGAACGTACGTCGCAGCAGTGCGGTTGACTTCTCGTCACGCCATGGATTTCGAGATGGCGTTGGCCGTGCGCTCGTCAGCCTGAGGAGCGCGGTACGTCTTCGATCTCGTATCGATCGGCGAGTTGGTTCGCCGGTCCGGGTCGAGCGAAGTACCAGCCTTGCCCGTAATCGACCCCGACGTCACGAAGTGTGAGCGCGTCGTTCCCGGTCTCGACGCCCTCGGCGACGACAGTGGCTCCAGCCCCGTGGCCGAAGTCGGCGAGCGACCGGACGAGAGTGCGCAACACCTGGTCATCGGCGACGCCCGCGACGATGCTTCGATCGAGTTTGATCACGTCGGGAGACGTCATCAGGATATGACGCAGTGACGAGAATCCTGCACCGACGTCATCGATTGCGAGCCGCATTCCTTTGTCGCGCAGCGGCGCGAGAGTTTCCATCAAGAGGCGATAGTCCTCGACGGGGTCGTGTTCGGAGAGTTCGAGGATGATTCGTTCGGCCGGTACTTCGCTGAGTGCCGTGTGACAACGTTCGTCGAGCAATGTCTGTGGCGAGACGTTGATCGCCATGTACCCAGATATGTGCGAGATCTGGGCAGCGGCGCGACGAAGCGCCAAGACCTCGAGTTCGGTGCCCACGCCAATGGACGCGGCGTCAGCGAACACTTCGTCGGGGGCCTTGCCCCATTCGTGTGGAAACCGGCTAAGTGCTTCGACGCCTCCGCGCGCGCCACTGATGAGTGCCACGATGGGCTGTAACACAACGTCCGGACCGCCCGCGATGATGACGGGTTGCAGCTGGTCACGTATCGCGGCCTCGCGGCGTCGCTCTCGCACGCCCGGCTCGATGATGGTCGCCGCGGCACTCGCGAGCACCTCCATCAACGCCCGGTCGCGCTTGGTCAACTCGTTGTCGGCAGTGAACCCGGCCGCGCAGAACGTTCCATAGAGGGATCCATCGCTCAATGAGACGGGCACCGACACGTAGCTGCGGATGCGAGGAAAGCGTGCCGCAGGCAAGCGCTTCGCCTCAGGATGTTTTGCGACGTTGGGAATGACACTGGGCAATTTCCCGTCCAGGATCGCCTGGCAGAGTGAGGTCGCTCGTGCTTGGGTCTGGCCATCGTGAAAGAAGGGGAAGGAGGATTCGACGATCTCGAGATGCTGGACCTCCTCATCGAGGCGGCTGAGGAATGCCAGACTCAGCCCGAGAGACTCCTTCGCGGTGCGCAGCAACTCAGCAATCTTGAGGTCCGTGTCCGAGCGTTCGCGTCGAGTCGGAGCCATAGTCCCATCGACCTTAGGGCATTGACGCGCAGCGGCATGGTCGCGCGAGGGACCAATTCCCAGTCGATGCGCCACCGTCGACGAGTCAGGTCTCCCTCGCGGGTGGAACCTAGTGGGCGCCGGTGCGCGCGAATACCTCGCGCAAGCGAACCCGTCCGCCAGTTCGAAGGATCGCCCGCCGATAGATCGTCGAGGCCAGGCGCGCGACACCGATGGTGCAGACCACGCTGATGAACACTGAGGTGAGGAATTCCCACCACGTGACGGCGCTGAAACCCACCAAGACCGGCATGGCGAATGGAGCGGTTGGAGGAAGGTAGGCGAGGACTTTCAACAGCAGGCTGGGGCTGCCCGAACTTGCTGCGGTGAGAGCCATGATGTAGCCGAAGATCATGGGGAGACTCAGTGGGAGGACCAGGCCCTGTACCTGGTCCTGGCGCTCGACCATCGAGCCCGCGGCGGCGTAGAGCCAGCAGTAGAAGGAGTAGCCGAGCACGAGCCACACCAGGGTGCTCATGATCACGAGCGGAGCGGTGCCGCTCAAAAAGCTCGAGCCCACTGCTTTGGAGACGCCGATGGCGAAGGCGACGACGACCAACGCCTGGGTTAACGCCGCCAGCCCGATGCCGATTACCTTGCCGGTCAAGAGTTGGATTGGGCGCACCGCCGATAGCAGCACCTCGATGACCCGACTCGCCTTCTCTTCCATCACGCCCATCAAGATCCAGCCGTTGTACTGAGAGAGCATGATGAAGATGAGGATCGCCCCGATGACCGAGGTCGCGTGGACCGTCGTTGTCGTGGCGGGTTCGACGCTCGTGATCGGCAGTGCCTTCGCGGCTCTCAAGGTCTCGGACTGCGCGGGCGAGAGACGCGCCGCTTGAAAGGCCTCGTCGATACCAAGGTTCTGGGCGACACTGCGGAGGAGTTGAGCGCCGACCGACGTGTCAGTCGCCGAGAGGGGTTTGTTCACTATCAATGTGCGAGCGTCGACAATCGCAACGTTGATCCGACCGGAACGAAGGTCGGTCCGGGCGTGGGTGAGGTCGACTTCAGCGACGAAGTGTACGGTGGCGCCCACGCTCGTCGCGGTACTGGACACGGTTGCGACGAGTGAGGGGGAGAGCGACCCCACGACACCGATGTTTTGCGGCTTGGTCTTGTGGGTGTTGAGTGTGGGGATGATGATTGCGGCAGCGACCACGATCAAGATGAACAGTGTGCCGTACCGGAAGATGCGACCTCGAAACCGCTCTCGCACCTCTCTTGACACGATGAGTCCGACGTCACTGGAGATCGAGCTTGCGATCGGACGCGCCGTGCGCGGCTCACCGCGTCGACGTCGACGTTGGCGCAGGCGAATCGCCGCTACGACGCCGGCGAAGACGACGATGAAGACGTACTTCATCGCACCGTCTCGCGAAAGAGTTCTGAAAGACGACGTCTTTCGAAGTCGAACTTGGTCAGACGTCCCGCCGCGCGCGCGAGGTCCAAGACGGCGTTGCTGTCAACGTCGGCGTCAAGTACGAGTCGGACCTCACCCCTCGTGACTTCTGAGATCGTGACGCCAGCGATCCCTTCAGCCCACGTTGCGGCGCGGTCACCTTCGACTCGTACGACGAGCCGCCGTGGTCCGACGGAGGTCAATTCGTCAACGCGCCCGGCTCACTCTTTATGTCGACGACACTTTAGCCGCTTATGATAAAAAGGATGAATCCA
>JABBNY010000240.1 GCA_019352095.1 Acidobacteriota bacterium | reverse complement strand
CACGGTCAGTGGCGTTTCAGCGGGCGTTGCTGGTCATTGAATGCGTCGCCCTACACCACTTCGCAAGCGCTCTCGCGCTTTGTACGGCCGCGGGGTGTGTCGTCACCACTCTGCGAGGGGCGCCACTTGACGGGGTCGCCGGTGGCCTCGTTGCTGCGGCCGATCGAGAGACTCATCAGGCTCTGCTCTCTGCAATCGCGATGCAAGCCCGCTGAGTGCCGCGGCGGGTGAACGACGAGGTGACGTGTCGATCAAGTCGAGGAATTTGAACGTTTTGACAAATGGTGGCACCCTCGCTGCCGAGTTTGACTCGAAGGCTGGTGCCACCGGAGGCTAGGGAATTCTCACCGGAAGTTCCGACGTGTCTCGGTGACTCAGGAAAATCGCGTGGTGGGCGAGGGGGGACTTGAACCCCCACATCCTTTCGAATACAGGCACCTGAAGCCTGCGCGTCTGCCAATTTCGCCACTCGCCCTGGGAACATGCAACAATACTCCAACTCTCAAGCCTCTGTTTCACGGGCTCAACGGGTTTCGTACCTACCGGTACAGTTACAGATGTCATGGTTTTGAGAAAAGTCGAAAATCGCCTGGAGCGAATCTTTGAAAGGACGCTGTCGCGTCCTTTCAAGAACGCGCTGCAACCAGTTGAGATCGGGTCGCGCATCGTGCGAGAAGTTGACCTGACCCGACGTCTTTCGACGCAGGGGCCAATTTCACCGAACCAGATTCAGGTATGGATGGGTCCCGAAGACGCTCACCGTTTCGAGGGATTTCAAAAAGCTCTGGTGAGCGAACTCGAAGAGACGGTACGCCAACACGCCGTGAGCGAGGGTTTCAGTTTTGTGGGTCCGGTGGTGGTCGAGATCTTCATCGACGACGACATCAAGGTTGGCGACGTGGTGGTCAAGACCGATTTCGTCGGTGGCGACAGCCAACCTCGGCTTATCACGAGCGATGGGCGCACGTTTCCGGTGGGGGAGCATCCCCTGATCATCGGTCGAAGTCCCGACGCGGCGATAGTCATCAACGACACCAATGTGTCGCGTCACCACGCCGAGATCTGGCGCACCGAGGACGGTGTGGCCGTACGAGATCTGCAATCCACCAATGGCACCTACGTCAATGGCCACCGTATTACCGCCGTGTCGATCTCACCCCGCGATGACGTCACGGTGGGGACACTGCACATTCGAATCGAGTTCGCTTGAGGGGTTTCGTCGCTTCGACGAACTACGCAGCAGTGGTACGCCCACTGCAGGTTTTGGTGATGGCGATCGCGGTGCTCTTCTTCGCGCGAGTTCTGCGTGTTGCGTCTGTGGAGTCTCGGCCGGTTGAAGAGGCTGGCACCGGACGCCGCCGAAAGTCAGTCAACTTGGCGCTCGAATTTATTGAACCGATCGAACGCGAGAGTGAACGACTCGACATTGAGACAGCGATCGTGATCGGGAGGAGTCCCGAGTGCGACGTTCGACTCGACGACAACTTCCTCTCATCGCGACATGCGCGGGTCGCGAATGACAGTGGCGATCTCTCGATCGAGGACCTGGGATCGACGAATGGTACGTACGTCAACCAAGAGCTGGTGAAAGGACGAGTGCACCTGGAACGGGGCGACATTGTCCAGGTTGGTGGCGTCTTGTTCGAGGTGGTTCGTTGACGCGTTGGCGTTACGCCGCCGCAACTGACACCGGCCTGGTTCGAGAGAGCAACCAGGACGCGATCTTCGTCGATGATTCGCTGGCCATTGTGGCTGATGGGATGGGTGGTCACGCGGCGGGCGAAGTCGCATCGGCGTTGACGGTCGACGTGATCTATGACGGCTATCTGAACAATCCAACCGTCGAGGGCTTGCACGCTGCGGTGAAAGAAGCCAACTACGCAGTGCTGCGCGAGGCCCGAGAGAACCCGGATCACTTCGGCATGGGCACGACGGTCATCGTGCTCGGCCTCACGCACGACGAGGCCGGCGTCATCTCTCCAACCCTGTTCCACGTTGGTGACTCGCGCGCGTATCAATTGCGAGATGGTGCGCTTCGACAGTTGAGTGAGGACCACAGTGTCGCTGAAGAGTGGGTCCGTATGGGTCGACTCACACCTGAAGAGGCAGCGACCCATCCACGTCGCCACCAACTCACTCGCGGAGTGGGCGTCGAGGACAATATCGATATAGACGTCATGAGCGTCATCGCAATGCCCGGCGATCGAATCTTGCTCTGTAGTGACGGGTTGTCTAATGAACTGTCCAACGAAGACCTCGCCCGCCTGGCCAGTTCTCCCGTCTCACTCGATGAGGCGGTGACCAATTTGATCGCCGGGGCTCGACACGCTGGGGGTCGCGACAACATCTCGGTCGTCCTCTTGGAGTTCGATGAGGTCGAAGTCGCCACCACGCCCATCAAGAAGACGCTTGTCGCACCCGCGCCGCCGGTGGCGCAGAGCACGAAATCGGTCGTGGCGCGCTCCCGGCGTCGGCGCTTCACGTGGCGCGTTTGGCTCGGCATGGCGTTCTTTCTCGCCATCGTTGCGGGTTTCTTCGCCGTCGTGCACTGGTATGCGTATTCGATGTACTACTTGGCCAACGACGGCGGGAAGATTGCCGTGTATCAGGGACAACCCAATGGCGTCCTGTGGTACAAACCCATCAAGATCCTCGACACGCCGTACCTGTCACGCCAGCTTCGAACCACCGATCAGATCGCCCTGGGCGCGACGATCAGCGAGCCCTCGCTCGAAGCGGCGATCAATTACGCCGGTTCATTGCACGACGCGTGGCAACTTGGCCACGCCACCACGACGACTTCGACGTCAACCTCGCTCCCTGGTACCACGACGACTGCTCACGTCACCACAACTACTGCGAAGGCTGGCTGACCGGTGAGCGTGCTTTGGTCATTTGAGTCGCTGTTTTGCGGTGGGTATCAGGTCCGGGGCCATTCGATTGCAAATGGCGGGGCGGACTGGCGAACGCTCGGTTGTCGTAACAGAATCGTTACCTTGGCGGCGTGCTCCACGAATCATGGACTTCAGGACGAGGGCCTAGGCTAGAGCGGATATGGAGCCCGTTAGCGACCCCAGGATTTACTCCGATCGATATCAGGTCACGCACCTTATCGCCCGAGGCGGCATGGCTCTGGTCTACCGTGCCCAAGACCTGCTGCTCAACCGACCAGTCGCACTGAAGATCCTTTACCCCGAGCTCAGTGCCGACCCACTTTTCGTCGAGCGGTTTCGTCGTGAGGCTCAAGCGGCCGCCAATCTCTCACACCCCAATATTGTTCCAGTCTTCGACTGGGGTGAGGATCGCGGCACGTATTTCATCGTGATGGAGCTGATTGAGGGCACGTCGCTGGCCGATGTGCTGCGCGGCTCCAAGACCCTTACTCCTTCGCGCTCGACTCAGATAGTTGCTCAGGTCGCCGCCGCGCTTGGCTACGCGCACCGAAACGGCGTGGTGCACCGTGACGTCAAGCCCGGCAACATCTTGATCACGAGTGACGGTCAGGTGAAGGTGACCGACTTTGGCATCGCCCAGGCCGTGGCGAGTGAAGATCATCTCGCCGAAGAAGGTTCGGTCATGGGTACCGCGACGTACTTCTCGCCCGAGCAGGCCGAAGGCGCGGCGGTCGACGGGCGCAGCGACGTCTATTCGCTTGGTGTGGTGTTGTTCGAGATGCTCGTGGGACGACCTCCCTTCATCGGCGACTCTCCCGTGGCTGTTTCGAGCCAGCACGTCCACGGAACGGTCCCGCATCCTTCAGAGTTCAACGACACGGTGCCGCGTGACCTCGAAGCCATTGTCATGCACGCCTTGGCCAAGTCGCCAAGTCAGCGTTATCAGTCGGCCGACGAGTTTCGTGCTGATCTGCTTCGCTTCTCCGAGGGCCAACCCGTGCGCGCAGCCGGGTATGAGGGTGCGTTCTTCGGTGCTGATGCGACGCGCGCGGTCTCGGCG
>JABBNY010000239.1 GCA_019352095.1 Acidobacteriota bacterium | reverse complement strand
CGACCGGACTGGATTCCTCACAATCCCACGGGCGCAACAAAGACGAGCGCGCTCGACGACCCGTTCGCCCACCAATCGTTCGACGGATGGAGCGAGGGCACCGCGGCGGCTCCCTGGTCAATCGCACCGATGCCACCGACGTGACGACGGCCACGACAGGATTGGTGACCTTCGGTTTCACGCGACGGGTCAAATTTGCCGAGGAGGTCGCAAGAGCCCGATGCCCCTGAGTCACGTGACCTCGCGTCGACGTGGTCCTGGCCGCTAGTAGGAGCCTCCGGCGTTCTCAACACGGTGCCCCAAATAGTGGCGGCAACCACGTACAACCCGCGCGAGTCAGCGAGACCGGTGCACCGTGATTCGCGGCACGGGCCACCTCGCGCGCACTGAGAGTGTGTGTCTTTCGCCCCTTCCGTCACGAGTCGGGCCTTGCGAGAATGGAGTGGTTCTGGTTGACACTGAAGGACTGGACGCCAACACGGGTCGGCGTGCGAAGTTCAGGGGCTTCCCAAGTGCGAGGTGAATGGTGGACGACTACCGTTGCACAGGGTTGTGTCGCAACGCGGGGAGCGATTGCGCGGTCTCGCGATGAAGGCCGTCGTCGACGTTCAGAACCTCGTGAAACATTTCGGTCGCCTCGCCGCTGTCGACGACATAAGTTTTCGTGTGGATGAAGGCGAGATTTTCGGTCTGTTGGGTGAGAACGGTGCCGGCAAGACCACGACGATCGAGATGCTTGAGGGCTTTCAACGTCCCGACAAGGGTTCGGTACTCGTGCTGGGTGAGGCGCCACAACACGCCCGACGCGAATGGCGTGACCAAATCGGAGTCGTATTGCAGGAGTCCGACTTCGATCCCCTGCACTCGGTGAGGGAGACGCTCGCACTCTTCGCCAGTTTCTTCTCGCATCCGCGTAGCGTCGACGAGACCCTCGCCCTCGTCGGACTGACGGACAAGGCCAACGAGAGGGTCGGTCGCCTTTCGGGCGGCCAGAAGCGACGCATCGACGTCGCGCTGGGAATCGTGGGCCGACCCAAGCTGCTCTTCCTCGACGAGCCGACGACTGGATTCGACCCCGTCGCGCGTCGGGAATTCTGGCAGGTTATCGAGGAGCTGCGTGAATCGGGTACCTCGATCATCTTGACCACGCACTACATGGAGGAGGCGGAGCGACTCTGTGACCGCCTGGCCATCATGGCCAAGGGCCAGATCGTGGCTGAAGGGACGTCGTCGGCACTGATCAGCGCGTTCGGAGCGACCACCATTCGCTTCGAGTTACCCGATGACATCGACCATGTGACGCTATGTGACGTCGCGGGTGTGAACTTCGCGTTCCGCGACAACGTGGTCAGCGTGATCGTGGGTGACGACCTTGAGGCAGTGCTCCTGCGCCTCCTGACGTGGACGCACTCGAGGGGGACGGCGCTGCACGGTCTCGAAGTCCTGCGTCCGACCCTCAATGACGTCTTCCTCGGAGCCACGAAGGACGAACCATGAGATTCGTGCGACTAAGCCTCGCGCAAGCGATCTACAACCTCAAGGCCTACCTCCGAAGCGCGCGCACCGTAGCCCTCGGCATCATTATGCCGGTGGGGTTGCTCGTCATCTTGAGTTGGGTGTTCGCCCATCAGGGCACAATCGCCGCGGCGGCAGGCTATCCCATCAGCGCGATCGCCTTCTACGCCGGTGGGCTCACCGCCTACGGATTGATGTTGGGGACCTTCACCGGAGTTATGGTCGCCGTCGTAAGCGCACGCGAGGCCGGGTGGCTCAAACGCTTCCGAGTCTCTCCACTGCCCCCCGGCTCCTATCTCGCGGGTCAGATCATCTTCAACGTGATTATCTCCCTCGGCCTCGTGATCGTCATGATGGTGATCTCCGCTCTGGTCTACGGATTGCACATTCGCCTCGTCGCGATGGCGGCGATGTTCTGCTACACGATGTTGGGCGTCTTCTCGTTCACGGCAATCGCACTCGCCATATCTCGCTTGATCACCACTGCCGAGTTGGGTTCTTCGGTCGGCCCCTTCGTCACCATCACGTTAAGTTTCACCAGCGGAGTCTTCCTTCCTCCTGACCTGATGCCCCACTGGCTGGTAGAGGTCTCGAACTACCTGCCACTCGAGCCACTCGCGCAGTCGATGCAAACAGCCCTCTCCGCGACGGTGGGCACCGGTTTCATCTTACGAACCTTCATCACGCTCGGGACCTGGGGAGCGGTCGCGTTCGTGGCCGCACGATGGAGTTTCACGTGGCAGCCACTGAGACGATGACCGCGCCAACCATGTGCACGCCTTGGCACGCACCAAAAGTCCAACGGAAGCGGTGACGACTCGTTGCGAGCAACGTTGCAAATGCCCGACAACGTTCAATCACCAGCGTGGTGAGGATACCAAATCCCGATTCCAGGAAGCAGCCCGACCGGTGCAAAGTCGCTGAATTCTGGCCGCTCCGTAGCCCGTGGAAGTGAGGAGAGCAATCCCGAACCACATTCGGTGGCTGCGCAATTCCATCCAGGTGGCGATTCTCACAATAGGCGCCGTTGCTTCAACATCGATGGTGTCATCACCTCAAAACCATCGGGTGGATTCCTCGACGCCCCTGGTGAACTATTCTCGGAACTCCGGGTAGAGAACATTCGAGAATGTCAATCCCTAACACCGGGCCGCTAGCTCATCGGGAAGAGCAGGAGACTTTTAATCTCAAGGTGCCGGGATCGAGACCCGGGCGGCCCACCAGAAGACTCTGAACAGTCACGCTCCTGGATCCCAACGGTCGCAGTGTTGCGAGGTGGAGAGAGAATTGTGAACCGGCTTGGGTAGTCCGTTGACTTTCCTTCTTGCAGGACGCCGATTTCAGATTACTCGTGGATGATCGAGGCCAGTGGGGCTCACCTGGTGCTTGCAAGGAAGCCAACTCCAACTCGCAGGCAGGTCTAGTCTGGCGTCAGCGCGACCTCAATGTAGAAGATTTAGAGTCACGCTGGCGACATCGTTTCCAAAATTGGTCAACATTCAAGGAGCGAAACTAGTGACGACCTTGCGAAGGTATTGGGCGGGGCTCGATAGGAAGTCCACCCGACTGTTCATGGCGCTCGTTTTGGTGATCTCAGCATTTGTCATGTGGACTTCGCCAACTGGCAGCGCGAGAAATCACGTGGGTTTGATCTTCATGTTGGCGGGTATGACTCTTCTCTAATGGGTCCACTGGAAGAAGCGAAGATAGTCTCCTCCCAAACATAGGGTGGCCTGATTCTGTTTTTCGATTTCGCTGGTCGGACACCGCAATTTTGCGTGTCCACTTCGACAAACTTAAAATCGCGAATCGCCCCGCAACTCACGGACAGACGGAGTCCGCCAGGAACTTCTGCCACTGCAATGAGCCGGCACTCGTCATTTCCAGGCCGACACGCAGCAATTTCTTGGTGCTCCACCCGACATCCATTTTCAGTGGCCAGGACCCCTTCGGAACCGTGGCGCAATTACTGATACGGAACCAGACCGTCAATCGAAGCGACTTGTGAGCAAGGACGGTTTGTATCCTCCCCGGGCCAGTGGGTGGAACCAACTTCGACGCCATTCCAGATCCGACGGAAACCAGCAGTTGCATGCCGGGTCCGTTCTGTCCGATGTGGCGAATGTCCGCGTCGCGCGAGGACCCGTTCACGAGAGTGAAGGTGTAACTGACGTACTTGTGAACGGGGTCAGCGTAAGTCTGAAATGTTGGCCCAGTCGTCAGACCATAAGTATTCGCATTGGGAAATCCCGATGCCATTGCCGGAACACCAGTGACGAGAATCTGTAAGGAGGTGAGGATCAAGATGACACCGACCACAACTCTTCTCATAACGTCCTCACTCCTTTGAGCCTTTCCCCCCACAGTAATGCGAGCCCGGCAAGAGAACCACGCCGCAAAATGCATTTCGCAACTAGACATCAGATCAGTCTCAGTTGTGGACGGCGAAATGACCCCTCAGCTCCT
>JABBNY010000238.1 GCA_019352095.1 Acidobacteriota bacterium | reverse complement strand
CGCGATCAGGGCGATCGAATCACCCGGATGGACCGTCACGATCACCTCTTTGCCAGAGCCACCAATCGGGTAGACCTGCAGGGTAAACCATCCAAGACCAATGATGACCACCGCCATGAGGCCCGCAATGGCACGGCCCAACGGTCTAGTCAGCATGAAGGCCATCTAGATAGTTTTGCAGGATGACGACCGCCGCCGCGCTGTCGATGCGACTTCGCTGGTCCCTGGCCTTAATCCCCGCCTCTGACAACGACCGTTGCGCCTGGAACGTGGAGAGACGTTCGTCGAACTGGACCACCAACAACGGAGCCAACGCCTCGTGCAATTGCCCAAAGAGTCGATCGGCCACTTCAGTGCTGGAGGTTTCCTTACCCGAGAGGGCGACGGGACGACCAACGACCACAAGCCCCACCTCTTCCTCATCGACGATGGCGCGAACAACCGAGATGAGCGTCTCAGTGACCGCGAGGGCCGGTCGGGGAAATGCCAAGCTCCGTGCGCGGTCACTGATGGCGACGCCGCAGCGTTTGGTGCCCGGGTCGACGCCAAGTATTCGAGACACGTCGTTAGAGTGCGGCTGCTGCCTGCAGCACCTTGTCGAGCGCCGAAACGTCACGACCACCGGCGAGCGCAAGGCGCGCTGAGCCTCCACCCCCACCACCCACGAGAGCAGCCAGGTTCTTCACTGTGCTCTGCGCGTCACGGCTTTCGTCGGTGGCGACCGCGAGAGAGACTTTGTCCTCGTTCACCCCCACGAGTACCACGATCCGCCGCCCTCGACGTTGGAGGTCTTGGGCGAGCGTGCGCAATTGCTCGCCCGCATACCCGTCCACCCTCGCAATGACCGCATCACCACTCGTCTGGACGTGCAACTGTTCGGCAAAGGCCGAGAGTTGAGCCTGGCGCAGTTGTGACACCTCTTTTTCGATCTCTCGCTGACGCTCGAAGAGTCGTTCGAGTGCCGGCACCACGTCGTCGGTCGCGACCTTTAACAGAGTCGCCACCGAACCCAGAGTGCCCTCCATGTGCTGGCTGCGACGATAAGCACCAAGACCGCTGACCGCCTCGATGCGCCGAGTGTTGGACCCGATCGATGCCTCACTCACGATCTGGACCTGTCCGATGTCGCCCAACCGGTCCACGTGGGTGCCGCCGCAAAATTCAAGGCTGTGCGCACCTGCACGCACGACGCGCACCCGCTCGCCGTACTTGTCGCCGAAGAAGGCCACAGCGCCGAGCTTCTCCGCCTCCTGCTTGGAGGTCTGAAGTGTCGTCACGTCGTCGTTCTCGACCACGTCCACGTTCACCATGGTCAGAATTGCCTCGGTCTCATCGGGGGCGAGTCCGGTGGCGTGTGAGAAGTCAAAACGCAAACGGTCAGGGCCAACGTACGAACCCTGTTGACGCACGTGTTCTCCCAAGACCGTGCGAAGCCCCGCGTGCAGCAGATGGGTCGCGGTGTGGTTGCGGCGCACGGCCTCTCGTCGAAGCGCGTCAATGGTGGCAATTGCCACTTGACCAGGGAGGACTTCTCCAGTCACCCGGCCGCGATGCGCGTAGAGGCCACCAGCGACGCTCTGGGTGTCCACCACGTCGAAGCGTCCGGTTTCGGTCACGATCGAGCCCACATCACCCACCTGACCGCCCGACTCGGCGTAGAACGGCGTCGAGTCGAGGAACAGCTCACTCGTGCCGTCCTCGCCAACGAGCAGGGCCAGGACGGTGGTCTCCACGCTGTAGCGCGCGACGTCGCGCCCCACGAATTCGGTCTCACCGTGACGCTCCACGAGTTCTCGATACTGTGCCTCGTCGGCCAGATGCAGTGCCTTGGAGCCGGCTCGAGCGCGTGCTCGTTGGTCGCTCATCGCCGCGTCGAACGAGCTTCGTTCGACGACCATCCCGGACTCCCCCACGATCTCATCGGTGAGCTCGATGGGAAAGCCGTGGGTGTCGTGCAGCTTGAACGCTACGTCACCCGGGAACACCGTCGAACCAGAAGTAGCGACCGCGTCACGGGCCTCTTCCAAGAGGAGCATCCCGGTGCGCAGCGTCCGCGCAAAACCCGCCTCCTCGCGTTCAAGTATCTCGATGATCAACTCTCGATCCTTCTTCAAGATCGGATACGCGTCACCCATCTTCGAGATGGTTGCGTCCACGAGTGCACCGCTCAGCGCGGCGTCGGATCCCGCTCGTCGAGCCGCAAGAATGGCCCGGCGAATGATCCGGCGAAGCACGTACCCGCGTCCTTCGTTCGACGGCAGCACGCCGTCAGCGACCAGCATCGTCATAGCCCTGCCGTGATCGGCAATGCGTCGAATCGCGACGTCGGTCGCTTCGTCGCGGCCGTAGGGAGTATCAAGGGCCCGCGCCGCGGTTTCGAGCAGCGGCGCGAACAAGTCGGTCGCGAACACTGATTCGACACCGTTCAATATGGACAACACACGCTCAAAACCAGAGCCAGTGTCAATATTCTGCTTCGGCAGCTCGGTCATCGACCCGCCCGGGCCCTTCTCGTACTGCATGAACACCAGATTCCAGAACTCGACGAACCGGTCGTCGCCCCCGAAAGCGGGTCCCCCGTCAGCGCCGAACTGCGCCCCCTTGTCAAAGAAGATCTCCGAGCACGGTCCACAGGGACCCGTCTCGCCCATATCCCAGAAATTATCCTCGTCAAGGCGTTGGATCCGCTCAGGTCGAACGCCGATGAGGTCTCGCCACAATTCTTCAGCGACGTCGTCGGAATTGTGTACCGTGACCCAAAGGCGTTCTGGATCGAGGCCAAAACCCTCAGTGATCAGCCCCCACGCGAACTCGATCGCGCCTTCTTTGAAGTAATCGCCGAATGAGAAGTTCCCCATCATCTCGAAGAACGTGAGGTGACGCTGGGTGGTGCCGATGATGTCGATGTCGGGCGCGCGAAAGCACTTTTGAATCGTTACCGCTCGGTCGAAAGGCGGTACTTCCTCGCCAAGAAAATACGGCTTGAAGGGAACCATGCCCGCGACCGTGAAGAGCAGGGAGGGGTCGTGAGGTATCAGACTCGCCGATGGCACGATCGTGTGACCGTTTTGGGCGAAGTACTCAAGGAAAATAGAACGAAGTTGCGCGGCTTCCACAGGGATTACTCTACCGGCGGCGCTTCGCGTCCCCACGACGGCTGTTCAGTGCGTGCCCGCCACGCAGTCACCGTGTCGAGCTCTCGCCCATGTTCTGACGGCTCATAGAACGCAGAACCGACGAGCGCGTCGGGTAAGTACTCCTGTCGCACCCAACCGTGCGGGTACTCGTGAGGATAGGCGTAACCGGCACCGAAACCCAGGTTCGCCGCACCCGCGTAGTGGGCATCTCGAAGGTGTGCGGGCACCTCGTGGGTGCCACCGGCCTGTACCGCTGAGGTCGCTGCGCCGAGGGCCCGGGTGACCGAATTGCTCTTCGCGGCGAGGGCGAGGGCCAGGGTCGCGTGCGCCAGGGTCAGACGTGCTTCGGGGAGCCCCACGAACTCAACAGCCCTCGCGCAGGACTCGGCGACCACGATCCCCATGGGATCGGCCAGACCGACATCTTCACTCGCGAGAATGACCAGACGCCGTGCCAGGAAGCGGGCACTTTCTCCGCTCTCGAGCAACGTCACGAGCCAGTAGAGCGCCGCGTCAGGGTCCGAGCCACGCACCGATTTGATGAACGCACTCACCTGGTCGTAGTGCGTGTCACGTGACTGGTGATAGAGACGTCCGTCGCGCGCCTGTGAGACGTGCTCGAGTGTCACCGTTGGCGCCGCCAGATCACCACGTCGCGCGAGGACGATTGCGGTGTCCAGGGTCGTCAGCGCAGCGCGCGCGTCACCGTCAGCCGATGACGTGATCGCGGCCAACGCCTCCTCGGTGACCTCAGTGTCACGAAGGCGTGCTCCGCGCTGGCAGAGCCGCGAAATATCGACCTCTCGCAGAGGATTGAGCCGCCACAGGGTCGAACGACTCATGAG
>JABBNY010000237.1 GCA_019352095.1 Acidobacteriota bacterium | reverse complement strand
CACGAGATCACCACGGATCCGATCGAGCCGAGGACGACGAGCACCACGGAATTTCGAAGTCGCCCAAACCAGCCCATGACGAGGGCGGCCGATATCCCGAGCACTGGGGTCATGAGCGGGGCAATCAGCATGGCTCCGATGACGACGGCCACCGAGTTCAAAGAGAGCCCCATGACCGAAATCATGACCGACAGTCCCATCATCACTGAAAAGCGGAACCACCAGTGATGCGCGTCCTTTGAATCTGGAAAGAGTACGTCGATGATGCGTCGGCGATCGTCGGGTAGCTTCTCAGCCCGTAGAAAGAAACCCGTCGGGTCTCTATCCGGTCGCGTGACCGATTCGTCGTCGTTGCTCATCGTCCCAGACTCAGTCTCTAGCTGACGCCTGCTCGGCGGGTCGAGCGGGCACCCCGCCGCTGTACGCGCGAGCCGGTGTAGTTCCAAGCATCCACTCTGAGAGACTACCGACATGGCCATTGTGTTGATTTTTTCAATCTCGCTCGCCGTCGCGGTCCTGGTATCGCAGCTCACGCAGAGAACCGTGCTATCGACCGCGGTGCTCTTTCTCATCGTCGGCTTCCTCGCCGGTCCAAAGGTGCTGGGGCTCACGACGCTTACCGCGCACCAACCCACGGTCCACGAACTCGCAACCCTCGCTCTCTTCAGCGTGCTGTTCACCGACGGTATGGAGGCGGGGCTCAACGAGCTGCGCGGAGCCTGGCGACTGCCCGGTCGTGCGTTGATCTTGGGGATGCCGCTCACCTTCATCGGTATCTCGCTGCTGGCGAAATGGCTGGGCGGACTGGGCTGGACCGAGGCATTCCTCATCGGTGCGGTCCTCAGTCCGACCGACCCCGTCTTCGCCGCGGCGATCGTGGGGCGAGCCGGCGTGCCGGCGCGGTTGCGTCACCTGCTCAACGTCGAGAGTGGCCTCAACGACGGCTTGGCGCTGCCCGTGGTTGTAATTCTCTTGGCTGTCTCCGCGACCGGGCGGCTGAATCCGACCCGACTCGCCATCGACCTGTTGGCGGGCGTCGCGCTCGGCGTCGCGGTCCCCTACATCTTCACGCGCCTCGAGCGCACCAAGCTCTTCTCCTCGAGCGCGCTCTATGAGCCGCTCGGGCCGTTCTCCGTGGGCCTGGCGCTGCTCGCGATCTGCTCAGTCACCGGGGCTAACGAGTTCCTTGCAGCATTCGTCGGGGGCATGACGATGGCAACCGTTAACCCGGCCGCCCGCGACGCCTTCCACCGATTCGGAGAACTGATCACCGAGCTGTTCAAGCTCGCGGCCGTCCTGGCCTTCGGGGAACTGGTGACCCCATCGCTCCTCGCCGGCGTCGACATCGGCGGTTGGATCTTCGCTGTGGGCGCTATCGTGCTTGCGCGCCCCATCGCCATCTTCATCTCCCTGCACCGCAGTTCAATGGCTTGGCGCGAACAAGTCTCCGCCGCCTGGTTCGGCCCCAAGGGCTTCGCGTCGGTCGTGTACGGACTGCTCGTTCTCGCCTCATCCATACACTCGGCGAACCGGATCTTCACACTCACCGTGGTCACGGTGGCACTGTCGATGATCGTCCACTCATCGTCCGACATCATTGTCGCGCGCTGGCTCGAAAAAGACCGTCCGAGTGGCACGGCGGAGACTCCCTGACCAGTGCTTCCCGTGTTCCTAACGAATGATGGTCCCCAGGGTCCGTATCATCATCGTCGACATCGATCAACTGAAAAGCAAAAGTTGATCGGGGGGCCCATCGACATCCAACGGACGGCTCTCATGACTACGTGGCTGCTTCACGAGGTGAGATCGGTCCCATGGGCGACACGCTGGGAAGAATCGGGGACATACATTGACGCAACCAGCAGGCCCGGGGTCGAGTTTTGCAGACCGTGAATCTCGTTAGTCGGGCCGCCAG
Source organism: Acidobacteriota bacterium (assembly GCA_019352095.1). Lineage (GTDB taxonomy): Bacteria > Actinomycetota > Acidimicrobiia > Acidimicrobiales > RAAP-2 > RAAP-2. The sequence continues at coordinate 2,069 of JABBNY010000237.1, read as the reverse complement.
CTTGACAAGCACGAGGAACCATGCCCCACCCGCGAAGAGCCGTATCAGTTGGCACTCAGGAACGCCTCCACCGTTGGCACGAAAGTGGTCACGTTTTGAACGAGGAAGGCGTGACCGACGTCGGGGTACAACTTCAGTTGCTTTTTCAAAAGAAGCGAAGCGAGCCGGTGGTCATTGACGACTGGGTCGAGACGGTCAAGGCCCCCATCGGCGACAAGGGTTGGTGCGTTGATACCGGTGGTCTTGCCCCCTGCGCTATCTCGGCCAGCGAACCACTCGTCAACTGCGTACGTTTGATCAGCAGCGACCACCGAGGGCGCGGGCGACGACGCGGGATAGTTCCCAACAGCGATTTCGAACGCCGACTTGGCGGCGGACTGATCCGGCGGGAAGAGGACTGACATCGCCCTGTTGGAGTTCGCACTGTTAAGGTCATTAATCGCTGCTTGCGAGGGTCTCACCGTGCCGGTGCCCGGGAACGTGGCACAGAGGATCAATCAGCTGACCTGGGAGGGGTGCTCTACAGCGAGCGCCTGGGCGATCATCCCGCCCATCGACCAACCTAAGACGTCAGGTTTCTTTAGCCCCAACGCGGTGATGACTGCGCTGGTCTGACCTGCCATCGCGTCAATGGTGAGTGGCGCCGCCAGCGCTTGTGTCTTTCCGATCCCCGCGTTGTCGAACATCACTACCCGGTGGTGCTGGGCCAGGGCGTCCACGAAGCGAGGATCCCACGTCTCCAAGGTTCCGCCGTAACCCATGATCACGATGAGCGGAGGATTACTACCGAATGTGCGGTACCCAACGGACCCCATGCTGGTGTGGGCGACCAGCATGGGAGCCGATACAACCGAAATCGCAGAAACCCGCACGGACTTGCCGTCGATTTTGTCGACGGCAGTGCGCGCAAGGATTGCGAGGGTCGTCAGTTGAGGAGCGACACCGTCCGACAGGAAGATCTCTCCGAGGTAATTCAAAGCGTGAGACAGGACGATATCCACGACGACAGGGAAACTTCCTATGGTGAACTGAAGCATGTAGGCCGCTGATGCTGACTCGACCATTGGCAAGGAAATTGGCGAAATCGTTGCGTGGATGGTCTTCTTGCCTAAGTGAAAACCAACGAATGACACGCCGCCAAGGCCCGGGTGGCGCTCGCGAAGTGTGAAGCGATTGAAGTGCCGCTCGCCAGATACTCCCCGAGGCCCCGGAGCGCCGAGCGCCCGACAAAAGTTGCTGAGGCATTGGAGAAGTTCGCCGTCATCTCGGTGGGCAGCCCCGCTAGACACTTGCTCTTTGGAAGGTTACGAGTCGAAGGTTGCGAGGGGACGGCCGTCCAGCCAGCGGGAAGTTCGGAGGCATCCAACATATCGTGACCGCGCTGAATTTTGACCATTGCCAGAAAGAACGACTACCGAGGTGACCACCACCAGCGCCACGGCTGCCACAGCGGCGATCACCCTCGCAGCAGCGGAACGAAGAACAGGTTTCTTCATTCGCCAACCTCCACGAGCCATTGGACTCAATAGTCTGATTGATTTCAGCGACACTCTTCCCATGTGTGCAAATCACGTGAGCCATCAACTACTGAGAGGCTTCGAGTTAGCGAACCGTATCCCGTCATCCATAAGATCGACGTGACCATGTGCTCTTGCGTTCCTTAGAATCCAGACACAGTTTTGTTAAAAGGTGGACCACTCTCAGTGAGCGGGTTTTTGCGACATGATATGCCGCAAGCCACCATTACGCCCAATCATAAACTCGCCAGTCGGTGTTCGTCCAAGTCGTGCTGACTAGCTCAACGAGGCGAATTCGACGCGCGTGAATCTGGCTCTCCGCCCGCGAGTTGAGTCGAAAGCGCATGCTCTTCTTGAGGCCGTTGCCGGACCTCCAGTGCCTGGAACTTAACCCCAAAGTGATAATGAGGTCGGTGACTTTATCCATGCGACGAAAAATACTGCCAAATCACTTGGACTAACCTATGGAGTCCGGGGATCGAGCATTTCTCAATGCAATTCTCCATCCACCGGGCCGCTAGCTCATCGGGAAGAGCAGGGGACTTTTAATCC
>JABBNY010000236.1 GCA_019352095.1 Acidobacteriota bacterium | reverse complement strand
ATAGAACGTTCCTTGTTTGAGCAGATAGACCATGCGCACCGCGCCTTCGCCGGGCGGATTCTTCGCGACAAAACCGAAGACGGCGCACAACAGTCGAGGTCCGAGCCCGTTCTCGACGAGCGAGGTGTTGGCACCGTGGATCCTGGTCACGAGGCTTTCAATGTCGGCGTCATCGATCACGAGCCATTTGAAACCCAATTCGTCCGTGGTGAGCTGGACCTTGCCGTCGGCCTCGTCGAAGTTGAGTAGGTCCAGTATCTCGGCGTCTGAAGTGATGGTCGACTCGCCACTACCGGCTTTGAAACACAGTCCCGCGTGACCGGAGCAAACGAGGTCGAGTTGGGTGTCGAGGGTCAGCGCAGCGGTAGGCAACGCGAAGAGGTTGTCGAGCTTCGGCGCGACTTGTTTTGTGCGCCCGAAGAGCGCATCACGAAAGCCCACTAGCCGTTGAGTTGGCGCTCGAGCTTGTTCAGCTGATCGAGGCGCTTCTCCAGTGAAGGGTGCGTCGAGAAGATTGAAGCGGCGCTCCCGCCTGAGAGCGCAGGCGCGAAGAAGAACGCGTTCATGCTCTCAGCCTTTCGAAGGTCGGTACGTGGGATGCGGCCAATGTCGCCGGTGATGTGTACGAGCGCGCTCGCGAGGACGCTGGGCTTACCTATGAGGATTGCACCGGACCTATCAGCAGCGAGTTCACGGTAGCGCGAGAGCGCCATCGTCAACAGGTAGGCAATGACGTAGATGACGAGCGACGCGACCCAGGTGATCATTTCAATGAGTACGACGTTCTGGCCGTCCCGGCTTCGCCCGCCACCCGAGAGCATCGCACTCCACATGGCCATACGACTCACCAGACCGGCGAGCATGCCTACGCCCGACGCGATGGTCATGACCGCCACGTCGCGGTGCGCAACGTGGCTCAGCTCGTGGGCGAGCACCGCCTCAAGCTCCTCATCACTCAGTCGGTGCATGAGCCCGCGTGTCGCGCAGATGACGGCGTGCTTGGGGCTTCGACCAGTGGCGAAGGCGTTGGGGATATCGACTTCGGCAACGCCGACGCGGGGCTTCTCCATGTTTGCGAGCAGACACAGTCGATCAACGATCTCGTGGAGTTTTGGTTCCTGAGCGGGGGTGACTTCGTGCGCGTTCATCGAGAACATCGCAATCTTGTCTGAGAAGTAGAACTGGGAGAAGAGCAGCGCCCCCGCGATGACGATGACGATGCCAAATGAGACACCAACTCGAATAAGTACGGTGATGATGATCGCGTACAGCAACACGAGCAACAGGCCCGTCACGAACATTCGAAGGTTGAGCCCTCGGTCGCTTTCGATCTTTGACTTGGCCATCGTCAGGCTCCTTCACCCGAAGAGAGCTCACCCGAGGCGGGGGTGCCTATCTGCTCCTTGAGTGCGGCCAATTGAGCGTCGATGTTCGACGAGCTGCCCGCCTTGTCGAGTTGGGCCTGAATGTCGTCGGTGGGACTGGCCGAAAGGTCGGTCAAGGTTCCCGACGCCAGAAGCTCGTCAAGAGCACCGCTTCGCGCCTGCATCTCGGCGACTTTGTCCTGGGCGCGCTGCATCGCGGCACCGGCGTCACTCATAGAGGTTGAAATGCCGCTCACAGCCTCTGAGATGTGTGCAGACGCCTCGGCGGCGGTGTACGTGGCCTTGATGGTCTCTTTGCGTGTGCGAAAGGCCTCAACCTCGCTTTGGAGGCGCTGGGAGGTCTGGGTGAGCTTGTCTTCCTGCTCGACGATGGTCGCGTGTTGGGCGTCCAGATCCTTTAGTTGCCCGGCGATCGCCTCGCGGCGTGTCAGGGCCTCTCGAGCGAGGGGTTCGTTACCTTGAGCGAGCGCCGCCTTAGCCTGCTCGGCCAACTTGTCGCCTTGAGATTTCAGCTGCTCGGCCTGGATCTCCACGCGCTTTCTCGCCGTAGCCACGTCGGCCACCGCGCGCTTCACCTTCGTCAGGTTCTCCAACTGTTGCTCGTAGGAAAGATCGAGGGTCTGACGGGGGTCCTCACGCTTGTTGAGTTCCGCGTTGGCCTTCGCCTGGAACATGGTGCTGATTCTCTTCGCTAAACCCACAAGGGCCTCCTTCGCTTCCTAGCCAGACTAGGGGCAATGCGAGAAAGTACTGGTTAAGAAATCTACTGCTCGATTCTAAAAGTTTCCTAGTTCCGAGGGAGCGTTCGGTCTTGCTCACTCGCATTTTCGGCCAGTTCAAGGCGATACGCCGCGAGCGCGTCACCCAGGGCATCGTTACCAAGGGCCAGCATTCGAACGGCGAGAAGGCCCGCGTTGGTGGCACCATTGATCGCCACGGTGGCGACCGGCACGCCACGCGGCATCTGGACGATTGAGAGCAACGAGTCCATCCCGTCCAGTTTGGCGAGGGCGATTGGCACCCCGATGACTGGCAGGGTTGTCACCGCGGCGAGCATCCCGGGTAGGTGGGCCGCCCCGCCCGCTCCGGCGATGAGTACTTTCAGCCCACGCGCTCGCGCGTCACGGCCATACCCGAGCATTGATTCGGGAGTGCGATGGGCAGACACGACATGGATTTCAAAGGGGACGCTGAAACGCTCGAGGGTCTTGGCTGCCTCAACCATGACCTCGTGATCCGAGGAACTGCCCATCACGATGCCAACGTCTGGCTGCATCAGCCCTCCCGAGTCCTGGTGCCGTACGCGATGGCACTTCTCCATGCTCTCACGTGGGCCGATTCTCGACTGTCACCGAGCACCGTGACGTGGCCCAGTTTGCGATCGGGCCGCCATGACTTGCCGTAATCGTGAACGAATGCACCCTCAACCTTTTGGGCCTCCTCGAACGATCCGGGCTGGTCTGAGCCCACTACGTTGACCATCACGGCGCAGGGCGCGAGTGCGGTGACGTCGCCGGGTTCTTCGCCGCTGACGCAGAGCAGGTGGTTGGCGAATTGACTGGTGCGCGTGCCTTCTATGGTCCAATGCCCCGAGTTGTGCGGGCGAAGGGCGATCTCGTTCACCAAGAGGCCCGCCGGGGTGATGAAGAACTCGATCGCGAGTACTCCTACGGCATCGATCAATGAGGCAATTTGCTCGCCGAGTTCGTGGGCGCGTTCATTGACGTCAGTGGTTGCGAGTGCGGGGTAATCGGTCTCGATGCACATGCCGTTGGCTTGGACCGTCGTAACGAGCGGGTAGATCGCCATCTGCCCATCGACGCTGCGCGCGATCAATTGGGCTACTTCACCGTGAAGCGTCAATCGCTCCTCGATGACCACTTCACCCGATGCGCACATCTCGCCAATCAGCGACACGGCTTCGTCGTACGTAGCGGGAAAAACGACGCCGCGTCCGTCGTAACCACCGCGAGCCGACTTCAGCACGGGTGGTCCATCAAGTTCGTCGAGGAACGTCCGGAGTCGTTCGTCGTGAACAGAGTCGACGACCAAGAACTTCGGGACCGGGATCTCGGCATCTCGAAACGCACGTCGTTGGTGCGCCTTGTCAACAGCGAACGAGAGAGCGTACGCACTCGGTCGAACGAGGACTCCACGGGTTTCGAGCGCTCGCACGTGCTCGAGGTCGACTAATTCGTGGTCAAATGTAACGACGTCAACCAGTCGGGCCAGGTGGTCGAGGGCCAGCGGGTCTTTGGGGCTGCCGAGGATCGCCTCGTCACACGTCGCAACGGCCGCATCCTCGAGCGTGTCCGCGAGCACCGTGACGTGTATCGCGAGCGTGGGTGCGACCTCACCCATCATGCGCGCAAGCTGGCCCGCTCCCACGATGCCGACGCGCCTGAGACTAGGTTGGGGACCGTTCGACACAAATAGAACGCTACAGGTCGATCGAAGGGGGCATGACTATGCGAATCGCCATTGGTCTGGACACCGACGGACCGTTCGAGCGTACGCTCGAACGAGCGACCCGACTGCGCGAACTCGGCTTCACGTCGATGTGGTCGTCACAGATCTTCGGTCCGGACACGCTCACCGTACTGGCCAT
>JABBNY010000235.1 GCA_019352095.1 Acidobacteriota bacterium | reverse complement strand
CGACGGCACGCGGGGGACATCTTGGGCCTCGACATCAAGGGACACGTGGTGCGCCTGGTCGCCCCAGTGACGCAGCGGCGGCGCCCATCGATGGGAGTGACGAGCTAAGAATGTCGTCCGCCACTCGTTCCAATACCACAGCGGTGCAGTCATTGTCGGCCACGACCCGCGCGGCACCCGCCTCGGCCAACGCCGCAGCATTTTTGGACTGGTGATCCCCAGGTGCACCGGGGAGCGGCACCAGTACTGAGGCTATGCCGAGCGCCGTCAGCTCCGCGATCGTCGTCGCACCGGCGCGACAGATTGCGAGATCACACAAACCCCACAACTCGGTCATGTCCGCAAACTCAACGACGCGATAATCGAGTGCGCCGGGCTCTGGGATTCTCGACACCACCTCTTGATAGTCACGTCGCCCCGTCACGTGGACAAGCGTCAAGTCCGCACGGTCGCTCCAGCGACGCGCGAGATCGCTCACCGCACGGTTCACGCGCGACGCGCCGAGTGAGCCCGTCATCACCACCACGACGCGTCGAGTGGACGCTATGGGTGGGTTCTGGCGCGAACGAATGCGTTCGCGCGCCGCGTCGCTTCGATCGATCTCGACGACTGCGTCGCGAAGTGGGACGCCGGTGAACACCGTGCGAGGCTCGTGCGACGCGAACGCCGTACAGCGGGTGCGGGCAAATCGCGCGAAGATCCGGTGCACCGCACCGGGGGTGGCGTCGAGGTCCACGAGCACCAGAGGGCGACGATAGAGCACTGCGGCCAGCGAGACCGCGAATGAGGCGTATCCGCCGACCGAGACAACTACAGAGGGTCGCCACTTTGCTACTTTGACCAGTGCAACGATCAAGGCCTCGCCCAGCCCCCAGACGGCACCGAGGTTGTCTCTCAAAGCTTTGGGCGAAAAAGACCGCTGAATCCCTCGTCCCGCGAGGAGGGTCAACGTAATTGGAGAATCCCCGAGCAACCGGGCTTCTTGACCTCGCCGACTACCCACAAAGCGCAGGTCCGACGCGCCGATTCCTCGATGTTGGAGCTGCTCAGCAATGGCTTTCATCGGAAAGATGTGTCCACCAGTGCCGCCTCCTGTGATGACGACCGGTCCGCGCACTAACGATCCTGACGTTGCGCTCGCGGGCGTTGGGTCACCGGACCACGATGGTTCATGGCTCGTCGCTCCAGGGAATCGCGAAAATTCGTCACCTGGAAGTCGCGAATCGCCACGTCACCTGATCGAGTGCGATCATGGGCGATGTTGTACACGAGACCCACCGCGGCGAGTTCGGAGATGAGTGCTGTGCCGCCGTACGAGAAGAACGGCAGGGGTATGCCGGTGACCGCCCATCCCCCGACCACCGATGCGATATTGATCACCGCTTCGACCATGATCCACGTCGTCACCCCGACCGTGATGAGTCGATAGACATCATTGGTGCACAGTTTGGCGATGTGTATTGACACCAGCAGGAACCAGACGAAGAGACCGATCACGAGCAGGGCTCCGACGAAACCCAACTCCTCGCCAATGATCGTGAAGATGAAGTCCGTGTGCGGATTGGGTAACAGCCCCCACTTCTCTCGACTTTGACCCAGTCCGAGCCCCGTCAGTCCGCCCGCGCCAAGTCCGATCTTGGACTGCAGCAGCTGGTAGCCACTGCCCAGCAGGTCACGATTGGGGTGCAAGAAGGAAAAGAATCGAGCCGCTGAATACGGCTTGAGCTTCATGTAGCCAAGGAACGCCACCACGCCCAGTGCCGTGATGCGCAGCATCATCGTCCTGGAGAGTCCCGCGACCCCGAGCATCGCAAAGGCGATGGCCAACACGACCGATGACGTCCCGATGTCGGGTTCGACGACAATGAGGCCCGCACCTATCCACACCGGTGCCGTCCAGATGGTGAACTGCTTCCAATGGCCGAGTTCGTCATGGTGGTGCTGGACCAGCCACGCCACGAAGATCACCGTGACAAATTTGTAAATCTCCGATGGCTGAAGAAAGATCACGTGCAGATTAAGCCATCGTTTGCCGCCGTTGGCGCTCACGCCCACGCCCTCGACGGCGAGGAGCAAGAGCAACCCGACGCCGACCAACAAGGGTGCGCGGCGCACGAGATGACGTAGCTGCACCCTCGCCACGACATAGAACGCGAAGACTCCGAAACCCAGATAGACGAGGTCACGCACGATGATGCTCACGGACGAGCCACCATTGGCGCCCGCTTGACCCTCACTCGCCGACGCCACGGCTACCGTACCGAACGTGACGAGCAGCGCCGTCACGAGCATGAGCATGCGCGCGCCGCTACTACCTCGCGGAAAGGGCTGGAAGAGCCCCCCGGCGGGAGTCGCGGCCATCTAGACGACCTTCGCAATCTTCAAGAAATCACCGTAGAAGATCCCAAGGCCAAGCATGGCGAGCAGTCCCGCGAGAATCCAGAAGCGGATGATGACGGTGATCTCAGGCCATCCGCGTAACTCGAAATGGTGGTGGAACGGCGCCATGCGAAACACCCGTCGACCAAAGACTCGAAAGCTAACGACCTGGAGTATCACCGACGCCGTCTCAGCGACAAAGAGCCCCCCGATAATGACGAGCAGCAAATCGAGGTTCATCAAGAGACAGAGTGCGCCGAGCCCTGTCCCAATGGCGAGAGAGCCAGTGTCACCCATCATGATGCGAGCCGGCGCTGCGTTCCACCACAAAAAGCCCAGACAGGCGCCCACCAGTCCCACCGCCACAAGTCCGAGGTCGAGGGCTGAGTGCAGACGGTAGATGGAAAAGTGCCGGAACTGCCAATACCCGATGATTGCGAGCACGCCGAAGCAGAACGTCGCTGAGCCCGCCGCCAGTCCGTCGAGGCCGTCGGTGAGATTGACCGCATTCGAAGTGGCAACGATGACAAAGACGGCGAGCAGCACCCAACCCAGAACGGTCAGGTTCCATCCAGGCAGGGAGAATCGGGTGAACGAGAGATTGGTCGATGTACGAACCCAGTAGATGGAGAGCAGCGCGAACGCGAAGGCGATCAGCAACTGTCCCACCAACTTGCCACGCTTGTTCAGGCCCAAATTACGAGCGTTGCGAATCGCGAGGTAGTCGTCGAGGAAGCCGAGGACTCCCGACGCGACCGTGACACTGAGCGCGAGTACACCGCCGCGCGTGAAGTCAATCGACGTACCAACGTGACCCATCATGTATCCAATTGCGGCCGCAAGCACGATGATGACACCACCCATCGTGGGGGTGCCCGCTTTCACGTGATGAGTGACCGGTCCATCTTCACGTATCAATTGGCCCAGCGAGCGCTTTCGAAGGAAGCGAATCCATAGGGGCGTCACGAGCAGCGCGAAGAGGAATCCCACTCCGCCCGACTCCATCAAACTCAACATGTCGCCCTCACTTCAAAAACTCCCTTGCTACTTCTCGGTCGTCAAACGGCACGACGAGATCACCAATGATCTGTGTCGTCTCGTGGCCCTTGCCCGCGATCACCACGGCGTCGCCCGGCTGAGCCAGACGGATCGCCTCGGCGATCGCCGCTCGGCGATCACTTATTCGAAGCACCGTCGTGCCGGGTACGACACCCTTAATTACCGAGTCAATGATGGCATCCGGTGACTCCGAACGTGGATTATCCGAGGTCACAATGGTTATATCCGACGAAGAGGACGCGACCTCGCCCATGGTTGGACGCTTCGCGCGGTCCCTGTCTCCTCCGCAGCCGAACACCGTTATGACCCGTCCGCCATCGAGGACTCGACGTACGTCACTGAGGAGTCGAGCTAGACCCGCGGGGGTATGGGCATAGTCCACAATGACCATCACGTCGCTACCACTCACGAGTTCGAATCGGCCCGGAACACCGCGCACATCGGACATCGCGTGGGCGATGTGCTCCTCATCCGCACCGAGCGAGCGAACAATCTCCATTGCCATCAGCGCATTATCGACGTTGTAATCCCCGATCAATAGCGTGTTGACGAGGTGGCCGCGCCAGAAGAAGATGGTGCCCTGCAATGAC
>JABBNY010000234.1 GCA_019352095.1 Acidobacteriota bacterium | reverse complement strand
GCGATTCGAAGATCTACACCATCTTCGAAGGAACCTCGGAAATTCAGCGCCTGATCATTGCGCGCGCCATCTCTGGTGTGCACATCAGGTAGTGAGAGACAAAAGTTAGCAGACCTCTGGATGTCCTTATGACGTCGCGACGTATAGGTTGCCTCCGCACACCCCAGACATTCATGCCTTGGTTAAGGTAATGCGATGCCTGAGGAGAACTCGCCGGATTCCTTAATCGTTGGAGTCGCTGACGCTGAGTTAGCGAAATACATACAGGTTCTTCGCGCTACGCCTTGGCTACCGAGCCGAGAGATTGGTGTTGCTCGACTACGTGAGGCGTCACGGAACCGCGCCTCTTCTCGCCCCCGCGGAGCGGAGATGGAAACCGTACGCGACTTGCTCGTCGCTGGTCAGGTTCCTACTGAAGCTCGACTATATGTTCCCAGTTCGAGTCCGACCGCGCTGCTTGTCTACTTCCACGGAGGCGGGTGGATCCTTGGCGATCTCGACTCGCACGACGGTACTTGCCGCGACCTGGCGATGTCCACTAACTGTGCAGTCTTGGCGGTGGACTATCGAAGGGCCCCCGAACATCCCTGGCCGGCTGCCATTGATGACGCAGTCATGGTGACAACGTGGGCCATGGACCAGGCGAAGGAACTGATAGGAGTCACGTGCGTCGCCGTTGTCGGAGATAGTGCAGGCGCGACCGTAGCTGCACTCGCGTGCTTGGGATTGCGTGATGAGGGTCAACGCCTACCCGAGGCACAAGTTCTCATCTACCCCAATACGGATCTGACTTTCAATCAGCCAAGTGTCAGTGAGAAATCCTCGGGCTGGGGACTCGAATCCGCTGACGCGAGATGGTTCGCGGAGCTTTGGGTGACCGACCCGGCGAAGTTTGCCAATCCACGCGTAAGTCCACTCTTCGAACTCGACCTGTCCGGTCTTCCACCAGCGATTGTCGTGACGGCCGAACACGACATTCTCCGCGACGAAGGAGAATCCTACGCGTTGGGTTTGAGCAAGGCTGGGGTTGATGTTCGTGCTTGGTGCGAACGCGGTCTCATACACGGTTACCTCGGGCTTACGCACATCTCTCCGGCGGCGGCCGCTGCATCGGCGAGGCTCTATGACACCGTGCGCACACTATTCCCAGGTAAGTAATTCGGCGAAGCAGCGGTCATCGTGTCGGGCTCCCTCGCGTATCCGACGGGCTTCGCTTTCTCACTCGTCGTTATCAGCCAACACAACCCGACTCCGTCGCCGTTCGGTTTTCTGCATCCCCCGATGGACTCAGCCCACTGGCGGCCCGTGTTTACGCCGATCCGATGGCGCTCGGCGGGTGATCAGCGGAGGAGTCCGATCTTTTGAGAAAAGTCGTGAGATCGGACCGTTAGAGACGCTTTGTAGCGATGAGCATGTTACAATGCATCCATGTCAACTCCCGTCAGTCAAGCTCGTGTGTCGCAGCGTGGTCAAACCAGTCTTCCGGCAGAACTCAGGCATCGTTGGGGTATCGAGGACGGGGGCGAGATTGCCTTCATTGACTTAGGCGACGCCGCATTGGTTCTGCCTGGAGGAATGGCACGAGCCAAGGCTGAACTGAAGAGCGTCCTCACCGAGCGCTACAACGCTGGGTTAGCAGCAATCGGCGATCCCGACCTCGCAGATCAGTAGTGAACGTCGTCCTCGACGACCGCCTCTTGATCGAGGAGCTTCTCGTTGGCATCCGTAGACCGGAGGTGCAATTGCACACCACCGCTTACTGGTACTACCGCGCGTGCCGTGCTGCCGTTCTTGGCGCGGGCGGACATCTTTCTGGACCATTCCGCGAATTGCAGCCACTCGATCAGCAGCGCGCAATTGGTGCAATGCTTCTGTTGCCAGAGCGCATTGGCCTTCCCTCCACAAGGCAGCTTGTACCGCTCATGGTTGAGATTGCCGAGCGCCATCCCAAGTTGAACCTTCTCAACCTTGAGGCGGTGGCTGCCGCACGCGCCCTTGACGCCACGATCTGGCTGTCGCCAGAGGCAGCCAATGGAGTGTTGCCGGCTGTTCTCGACGGCGAACTTCTCGCGTGGGAAATCGTGACTCCGAAGTGAGGCTACCCACGACTTCCAGTGGTTCTCGCGAGAGACCCATTAAAGGGGTCTGAAATCGGGCCAAAATGGATCCAAAACGGGTCTTTCCACTCATTTGTGGGTCCATCACTCTTCGAAAGGTGCCGTGACCAGTACGTATGTTCGCGCCTACAGGATCTACACGATCTTCGAGGGGACGAGTGAGATTCAACGCCTCATTATTTCACGTGCCATTTCTGGCGTGCACATCAGGTAGTGCCAGCAATTGGTCATCAGGTTTTTGCACTGTGTGCTCACGCAAAAACAACCGGCAATGTAACCACGCTGGTCGGCTTGCCAAGAACCCTCGCACTTCCGTTGTCGGTCTCTTCATGGGTCCATCGATCACGATCGCATACTCGAGACCGGGCGGTAGCCGGCACCTCGTGCAGTGGCACCGCCACGTTCTCTCAGAGCAACGTCGGCACCGGCCTGACGGTCACCGACTCCGGGATCGCCCTGAGCGGCACGGGCTCGGGCAACTACATCGGTGAACAGCTCGGCCAACGACACGGCCAACATCACCCCCAGGGCCCTGGACATCACCGCGAGCTCGCCGACGATTACCTACGGTTCCCCCTGGGGGGGATCCCCACTTAATAGTCCAGAGCCAATGAAAGTCGTTGTTGGTGTTGCTGCATCCACAGCTCCTTGAACTCAACCGGAATTAGGTAGCGAAGTGAACGGTGCAGTATTCATCACTGTCTTCGCGACACTAGACCTCGAGGACCTCTCCTCGCCAGCGGCGGCGCACGCGCCCCTTGTTCAGGTGCCGCAGTAACGCCGATGGTGGGTTGCTTGCGGCGGCGATGTTGAATACCACCGAGTCGGAACGACGAATACCCGCGGTTTGGCGGACCGGCGAGTCGTCCATTCCCACGGCGTCATCAAATGTGAGACAAAACACCATCAAACGATCGTTATCACAGATTTTTGGGGGAATGATGTCTACGCACGGCCGAATTCTTAGGACGCTGCACTCAGCCTCAGCTGAGGTGGTTCTTTCCAACATGCCCTTGCGGGGGAGGACCACGTCCACTGTACAGACATTAGCGAAATCACTGGATGATGGTCGATGAATCCTTTCGTAACGGCCCGCTCCGCCGTTGACACTCAAGCTTGGGTTTTGAGCGATTCACGATGCTCTGCGCGCCCAGGACCGAACGATGAACCACAGGACCGAACGATGAACCAGGTGACGCGTCGTTCAACTTGTGCCAATCAGCGAATCCGAAAATCGCGGCAAACGAATTCTGGCCCATTCGTTCCATTTGGATGACATTCAGATTCTCCACATCGTTCTCACAATTTCGAGTTGTACCGTGAATCACACCTGACATGTAGACATGTAGTGCCACACTCGCACTTCGCAGCATGATGTGCCCCGTCCGCGGATGAAAGTAGGTAACCAATGAAGACCATGACCAGCAGCAGAGGCGGGTATCGGTCGGTCAGATCGGTGTTGCGCTCGGCCATCGCGCTGGGGGCGGCGTCAACATTGCTGGCGACCGGGATGATGTTCGTCGCGGCCTCGCCCGCTTCGGCCGCCAGCCCACCGACGGTCACCACCGTCTCACCGAACGCCGGTCCCACCATCGGCAACACGAGCGTCACGATCACCGGCACCGGATTCGACGTTGCTGGAACCACCTACACGGTCGACTTCGGCGGCAACCCCGCCACCAACGTCGTTGTCAACTCAACCACGTCGATCACCGCCACCAGTCCGGCGGGCGCGGGCCCGGGCACGGTGGACGTGACGGTCACGAACCCCCAGGGCCAATCGGCCAGGAGCGTCGCGGACCACTTCACCTACGGTGGCCCGACGGTCACCGCCGTCTCGCCGAACGTCGGTCCCACCACCGGTGGCACGAGCGTCACGATCACCGGCACCGGATTCGTCGTGGGAACCACCACGGTCGCCTTCGGCGGCAAC
>JABBNY010000233.1 GCA_019352095.1 Acidobacteriota bacterium | reverse complement strand
GTGCGTTGGGAAATGATGTATCGAGCGTTGAGGAGTCCTTCAGTGACGGACTCCTCGAATATCCGCATTTCACGAAGCCCGCGGTCGTTCGAGCCTATGAAGTACCCGAAATCCTGCGGTCTGGAGACCACGCGCGCATTGCGCGCTGGCGCCACGCCTTCGCCCTTCTTAGGACGATCGAGCGGCGCCCCGACCTCATAGAGCGTCGAGGCGGGTTGAGTGAGCAGGACCGTGAGATCCTGGGGGAATTCAACCTTCTGGAAGAACCCCGCCAGAACGGCTAAACTTCTAAAGCCTCAGTGATCCGAAAGGGACCGCTCTCATGAATCCGACCGACCTTATTGACCGCGACTCGCTTCGCGACGACATTCCTTCCTTCCGCACCGGTGACACCTTGAAGGTGCACGTGCGTGTCGTCGAGGGCACACGCGAGCGCGTGCAGATCTTCCACGGCGTCGTCATTCGACGCCAGGGATCTGGCCTTCAAGAGACCTTCACCGTGCGCAAGGTCAGTTTTGGCGTCGGTGTGGAGCGCACGTTCCCCGTGCACACCCCCACGATCGCCAAGATCGAGGTCGAGTCCTACGGCGATGTCCGCCGAGCCAAGCTGTACTACCTCCGTGATCTGCGTGGAAAGGCCGCAAAGATCAAGGAGCTTCGCGTCACCGAGCGTCCGTAGCCAATTTTGGGCGAAGAAGAACTCGACGACTACGAGTCCACTCTCGAACTCGCATTGGTCCAGGAGTACAAGGCCGTGGTCGGCATGTTCGACTTCGCGGTGGAGACCGACCGTCGCTTCTATCTAGCCAATTCCGTTTCGGTGGAAGTTCGCTCGAGCGGCACGCCAACGCTGCTTGAGGTGAACCTTCATGACGCGTGGGTGTGGGACATGTACCGTGCGGCCCGCTTCGTACCGTCGGTGCGCGTCCTCACCTTTAGAGACGTCAACATCGAGCGGTTGCCCAAGGAAGACCTCCAGCCCTAACCGTGGCGATCCTTCGACTCTCCGCCGCGCGCGCCGCGCTCGAACGAGTCCCTCGCTTCGTCAGCGAACATCACGGTGCGGTAGTACTGGACTGCGTCGATGCCGACACCGTTGTCTGTGCGGCGGCTCTTAAGGATCAATGGACGTGCGCGACGGGTGTGTGGCTCGAGGTGTCACCCGGCTATCCCGCACAAATGTGTGCACGTGACATCAAGACCTTGAGTTGGCTCATTGACCTGGAGAACGTCGTTGTCAGCGCTCCGATGGATGCTCGCGCCCACGCCGAGGTTGTACGAGCCCTGCTCACTAATGATGAAGTGAACTTCTCTAACGACGTCGCCACCATCGTCGGCGCCTACAACCGCCCAGCCCCAACGCGAACGGTGCGCATATGGAGCAGTGACACACGGGTCCTCGAGAGTGAAGGAGTAGTGCTCACTGAACACTCGGTGACGCGCAGTGAGATTGGCGAGTTGACGTCGTACGCGTGAGGATTATTCAGGCTGCATGGCGATGCGGTCCGGGCGGATACGTACCGTCACGCGAACCTCACCCTCACGACGAAGCGGGTAGGAGTCAAGATCCATGTATTTCTTCGCGAACCGGTCTATGACCTCGTCGGCCCCGTCAGTGGTGAAGGTGACGACCGTGCCTCGAACCGCGATGCAGTCGTAGGGGTTATCGGGGTCGGTCACCGAGACCGCGACGCGGGGGTCTGAGGCGAGATTGCGGGCCTTGGCTCGTCCGAGTGCGGTGTTGATGACGATGTCGTCGCCATCCAACTCACACCAGACTGGGGTCACGTACGGCGCGCCGTCGGCGCCGAGTGATGCCACGTGGGCGAGAACCTTCTTTTCGAAGATCGCGCGAGACTTTTCGGAGAATGTGGTGGTCATGGTGTCCTCGTAAGGGGTAGTCGAATCAGAACTAGTTTTACTGTAGTGAGCATCAGCGACAACCTGTACGCGGGCCCCGTGCGGGTCCCGCGTGGCGCGAGCGAGCCGCGACCCACCATTTCACATAACTGGCAGTCTTGGGGCGAGCGACGACGCCGGGGGGCTGGCTGTCTGGCGCTCGCAGTAGCGAATTCAAAGAAGAAGTAGAGAGGAAACTATGAGCAAGGTTCGTATCGAGTCCGACACCATGGGTGACATTGAGGTCCCCGCAGACCGGTACTGGGGTGCCCAGACCGAGCGGAGCCTTCACCACTTCGCCATTGGAGATCAGACCATGCCAGTGGCGCTGCTGCGGGCGTTCGGCGTCCTCAAGCTCGCGTCGGCTCAGGTGAACCACGCCCTGGGCAAGCTCGACGAGGAGCGTGCGTCGCTCATTGAGCAGGCGGCGAAGGAAGTCATCTCAGGCGCGTTGCTCGACGAATTCCCTCTGCGTATCTGGCAGACCGGCTCGGGAACCCAGACCAACATGAACGTGAACGAAGTGATCTCGAATCGCGCCATCGAACTCGCGGGTGGTGAGCGAGGGAGCAAGGTGCCCGTGCATCCAAACGACCACGTCAACATGTCCCAGTCCTCCAATGACACCTTTCCAACGGCCATGCACATCGCGGCTGTTGTCGAGATAACCGATCGACTGATCCCCTCGCTGCAGCGACTGCGTGATGCACTTGACGTGAAGGCTCGTGCCTACGAAGGGGTCACCAAGATCGGACGTACGCACCTCATGGACGCAGTGCCGCTCACTCTCGGCCAGGAGTTCTCGGGCTACGTGGCCCAACTCGACGCCGACCTTGAGCGCCTTCGCCTGGTCCTTGGCGGGCTCTACGAATTGGCCGCCGGAGGCACCGCCGTGGGCACCGGGCTCAACACGCACCCCGAGTTCGGCGAGCGCGTCGCGGCGGCGATCGCCCAATTGACCGGCAAGCCGTTCGTCACGGCCCCCAACAAGTTCGCCGCGCTCGCCGCGCACGACGCGCTGGTGTTCGCGCACGGCGCCATCAAGACCACCGCCACCAGCCTGATCAAGATTGCCGATGACCTTCGCTGGCTGGGCTCAGGTCCACGTTCGGGACTAGGAGAGTTGCAGCTGCCAGAGAACGAGCCGGGAAGTTCCATCATGCCGGGCAAGGTCAACCCCACCCAGTCCGAGGCGATGATCATGGTATCGATTCAAGTCTTCGCCAACGACACTGCGGTGGCGATGGCGGGCTCACGGGGCAACTTGGAACTGAACGTCTGCAAGCCCGTGATCATTCACAATTTCTGCAACTCGATCGATTTGCTGACTGACGCCTGCGACCGGTTCCGCGAATTTTGCGTCGAGGGACTCGAGCCAGATTACGAACAGATCAGCCATCACCTGAACAACTCGTTGATGCTTGTCACCGCGCTCAATCCCATCATTGGCTACGACAAGGCCGCCAAGGTCGCCAAGAAGGCGCACAAGGAGCGCACGACCCTGCGCGAGGCCGCGCTCAGTCTGGGATTCTTGAGCGCCGAGGAGTTTGATCGTGCGGTGGTGCCCGAAGACATGACCCACCCGTGACGCGTCCCGCTCGTCTGGAGCGAGCCGAGTTGGACGAGTGGCTCTCGCACCATGAGGCGTGGGCGCTCGTCGAGGGGCACTTGGTGCGCGAGGTGCGCACCTCTGACTATCGAAGTGGGGCAGACCTCGTTCACGACCAGGTGGCCCTCGCCGAAGGCCTGGACCACCACGCGCTGATCACGCTCGGGTACCGAGAACTCCGTGTTGAACTGTGGACCCACGACTGTCAAGGGATCACTCAACTCGACCTCGACTACGCCGAAGGTTTTGATGCCGTGGTTGAACGTGCGCTCGGCCACGGCTGAAGGGCAGCGACACCACGTCACGAGATGATGGGCGAAGCGTTGACACTGTGTTTCTTCGCACACTGAGCGCGTTGACTCAGCCGACGACGTGCGAGCGCTAGTTGACGGGAAGGTTCCACAGCGCCATCCAGCGCGAAAGATCCTTCTCCATGGGCAGGTCGTTTTCGAGAAACGACTTCACTCTCAGTTCAAGTTCGTTGTCGCGCTGGGTAGCGCTCGTGGGCGCGAACGGATAGAACGTTCCTTGTTTAAGGAGATAGACCATGCGCACCGCGCCTTCGCCGGGCGGATTCTTCGTGACAAAACCGAA
>JABBNY010000232.1 GCA_019352095.1 Acidobacteriota bacterium | reverse complement strand
AGTCCAAGATGACGGGAAAGACGGCCACAGAGCGCCGTTAGTCCGGAAGGTCTAACTGCTCAGAGACTTCGTGAACTTTGGTCATTGCCTCGTGGAACTGGGTGTTACGCGCCTCACGGAACTTCAAGACGTCATCTAAGTACACGCGTCGATGTGTGCCCACTTTGTGGAACGCCATCTCACCGGCTTCGAGCATCTTGACGACGTGCGGCCGCGAGACGTTGAGCAACTCGGCGGTCTCTGCGGTGGTCAACTCAGCGCCCAGGGGCACAACAGTGACCCCACTGCCACTCTCGAGGATTCCCACAACCGTCACGAGTAGATCGTAGAGAGCTGCAGGCAGAACCTTCGTCGTGCCGTCAGTGCCCACCAGGGACGCCGATTGGTGGTGGCGGGTGTGACCGGGATGTAACTGCAGCATGTCGGCCAACTCGTGAGCCTCGCTGCGCGAAACCACACGTGGCAAAATCTCTTTCACGACAGTCATAAAACTCCCTCTCTTCGATTGATACTCTACCGGTCAAACGAAATAAACGCAACACGAATGAAATGCCCACATACCAAGTAAGGCGCCGTAATTTCGCACAACATCGGTGGGCGCTGAGGTGAACCTTTTTCCACAAGATGCGAATCAGATTACGCACAGACACCAGGACAATCACCGACTCAAACTCGCGGTTCAGTCAAAGTAATTCTTCGCCACGTTGGATCTAACGGGTCTAAGGTGCGACATCGGCGCCGGGAAGCCGGACGGTGAAACGTGCACCGGGTTTTGCATCGGTGACCTCGACCGTTCCACCGTGGGCCGTGATGATCTCGAAGACGATGGCAAGGCCCAGTCCGCTTCCACCACTCGAGCGAGCTCTCGAACTGTCAACCCTGACGAACCTTTCGAAGATTCGACCGCGATCCTCAGCCCTCACACCGGGGCCATCATCGCTGACCTCGAGAATGGCGCCTTGAGAATCCTGGCTCAACTTGACGTTCACTCGTTGACGGGCGTGGCGAACTGCATTGTCGAGCAAATTCCTCGTTGCTCTTCCGAGTTGCTCGGGGTCGCCCGCGATGCGCGCACCCGATACAGACGACGCGTCGATGACGAGTGGGGCGATTCGCTGCAGTCGTGTGCACTCTCGCAGTACCAATTCGTCGAGATCGACACTGCTGGCGCTCCAGTTAGTTGTTCGCTCGTCCGACCGCGCGAGGATCGAAAGATCCTCGACGATGCGACGGACCCTCTCAAGATCGCCGAGCACGATGCGCGCCGAATCTGGCCAATCGGTCGATGTGACGTGAGTCAGGCTCACCTCGAGCTCGGACTGTGCTGAGGCGAGAGGGCTGCGAAGTTCGTGCGACGCATCGGCGACGAAAGCCTTCTGTCGCTGACTCGACGCTTCGAGCCGCCCGAGCATTTCATTCATCGTCACGGCCAAGCGACCGATTTCGTCGTGCACCACGGGCTCAGTGATTCGCCTTTCGAGCGCTCGGGCGGTGATGTCCTCCACTTCGGAGCGAATCGCCTCGACTGGCGAGAGCGCTCGACCAATAAGCCACCAAACGGTCAATCCCACGATGACGAGAAGTACCGGGTCGACGATGAGTAGGCCAATCTGAATGGCGTGAACGGAGTGATCGATTGCCCCGAGCGACTCGCCCACATAAATGATGATCGGGCCAGTCGAGGTGTTCACACTGGTCGCGGCCACCCGATAGCTATTCCCAGAACCGATGGGCAAGTTCGAGAGGGTACGAAATTCAGCCGACCCTTTCGGAGAGAAGGCCACGATGCGACCCTCACCTTCGACGCTGGCACTACTGGCGAGTACATGACCGCGATTGTTAACGATCTGGATGAACGATGTGTCCTGGGAGGTTACCTGGAGTGATCGAGGAATGGAGCCATTACTGGCAGTAGCGACGAGGGAGTTCAGTTCGAGGCGTAGCGCGCTGTCCACTCCGCTCAGTTGTGACGCATTCACCTCGACGACCAGTAGAACGTTGGTCACCCCAAGCGCAATACCGACGACAATGACCGAAGCCAGAACGGTCTTGGCTCGAATCGATGCTAGCCATCGGAATAATCCTTGACGCGAGTGCTCGGCACCTGGCGGTATGAACGTGCCACCTGCCACGTTCGGCCAGTCGATAGCCGCTTCCCGGCACCGTAAGAATCGTTTCGGTGCCGAACGGCCGATCGATCTTTCGACGCACGTACCCGACGTAGACCTCAACGATGTTGGGGCTGCCTTCGAACTCGGGATTCCAGACGTGCTCGAGGATCTCGTCCTTGCTGACCACTCGTGACCCCGAGCGCATCAAGAATTCGAGCAGATCGAATTCTCGCGGCGTGAGAGTGATAGGCACGTCATCTCGCCAACACGACCGCGTCGCCGGGTCGAGGCGAAGACCATCCGCCTCAAGCACGGTCGGTCTCTCTCGAACGCCTCGGCGTAAGAGTGATCGAATGCGTGCGAGAAGCACCGGATACGAGAACGGCTTGGTCAAGAAGTCGTCTGCGCCGCTGTCGAGTGACTCGATCTCATCGAGTTCTCCCGTCTTAGCAGTCAAGATGAGAATCGGTGTCCACACACCGCGCTCGCGAATTTCGTGACAGACGCTGAAGCCGTTGAGTCCGGGCAGCATGAGGTCCAGCACAATGATGTCAAAGTCAATCTCACTGGCCATCCAGAGTCCAGTCTTGCCGTCTGCGGCGATCTCGACGGCGAATCCGTCCGCAGTGAGACCTCTCTTCAAACTGGTCGCGATTCCCACTTCGTCTTCAACGAGTAGTAAACGCATCGGGTCTCGTCGCCCTTTCTTCGGGTACGCCGTAACGTGATTGTACCCTCGATACCCCGACGCAATTGCGCGCCCGAGAGAGTAATCCTGAAGAAGTGTTGAGTCCCTCTCATCGGTTTCTCAGCACCGTCCTGGCAGGGTGGTCGTAGTGCCGCCAACAAGGGTGAAGCACCAACAACAATGAGGAGTACAAGATGATGAAGATGAAGAAGATCGGCGTCGGCGTGGCGGGACTGATCGCTCTCGGCGGGTCCGTAGTCGGAATTGGCCTCTCCTCGGGAGTCGCGTCGGCGTCCGGGAGCACGTCAACGACCCCGACGGCCGTGACCACTCTCGTGGAGAACAGTTCACAAGTCGACTCTGGTGCGAACGTCCAATCGGGTGGCCAGAGTGGATCACAGAGCGCTGCCCCCGATTCGACCGAGGCGACCTCGAGCGAGAAGTCATCCGAAGCGACTTCGACTGAGTTCGACAGCGCCACGGGTGCCCAGGACGTCGGTGGCGCCAACGTCGACAGCCAATCGACCGGCGTTCAGTAAGTAGCGAGGTGCCCCGCCGGCCAATCTCAATCGATTGGCCGGCGGGCGTCCGTAACCCCAGCCCCTCAAGTGGTTCGACAGAAATTGTTATAGTGATCTGCAACACACCCATATCCCGTCCGCGCGCGACGGCGACTTTACCCTTTTTTCGAACACTGGGTCGTATCTCGCCCATTTAGCCCCAATCGTTCACGAGTGATCTGAAATTGGTGTCAATTCGGTTTTTCACGTCGCCAAGGGTGCCTCTGGACTGATTGGGTCACTGTCACGGCCTTGCGAGTTTGCCAACGCGATTTTCGACCATGCAAAATGACTCGAGAGGCGTGTCGAGACGGCGCCAGTCCTTCCTGGCCGTGCTGAGGGGGAGGTATTTCGCTCAGGTCAGAAGAGCGATGCGCTGATAGGCGCCGAGCAGGACGTCAGCCGTCGGCCAGCCCTCGAGGAGACGGACGATCCGACGTCGTGAGCGATAGACGAGACGACCCGGCGCGTGAAAGATCTCCCAGCGCAGGGCCTTGGGCCGGGCCTCCTTCCAGGGTCCCTTCAAGCACAGCAACTGGAACCAGCGCACGAGGTCGCCCGCGAGGGCGACGCTCATGAGCCAGTTGCAATTGGCCTCGAAGCTGGTGAAGGGGAACCGGTTGAGCCCGGACTCCTTCAAGCGTTGGATGTGACTCTCGACGTGGGCGTGGGCGCGCATGATGAGGTCCAGGTCCACCGGGTCGCCTGCTTGGTCGGTGTAAAAACCCCAGTAGCGAAACTCGT
>JABBNY010000231.1 GCA_019352095.1 Acidobacteriota bacterium | reverse complement strand
TCGGGTGTGCCCGACCATCATGGTCGGTCCGTTGCAGCGACCGTTGGAACTCGCCGAACAACAAAGAAGTTCGTGGCACCTCATAGCGCCCGCGCCGAAGGCGACGGACGTAGTGGACATATAGGTGACGGGCTCGGAAATCGCGTCAATCAACCGATTTTTGAACCCAGTAAACGAAAGGGTTTTGCTCAGCAGGAGGCCACTTGAGGAACGTCGTCTGGAAGTTCCGTGCCCGGGGAATCTTTGGCCGCCAACCCTCACTTCGTGCCCCATGGTCTACACCGTTCACGGGCGATGAGGAGCCACCGCCTCAACAACATCACGGAAGTCTCGTGCTGGAAGCGGGTAGCCAATGAGCTCTCTATTGACGGCTGTGACGGAAGGCGGACGGTAGCCCAAGAAGCGACCAACTAAGGAGACGCCAATGTCCATCACTTACGAAGAAGACGCGCGAGATGTCGAACGTATTGAAGACGATTGCATCACTACACTCAGCGGACTCGAACTTCTCGGGCGGGCCTGTGCGAACGTCGTCGACTTCGACGACTCGATGCGTCGGACTATAGAGGAGGCGATTATTCGGGATTGCCCGTGGCCCACCGGACGTGAAGGTGCAACGAGGTCTACGAGCTATGTCGTCAGGGTGGCAGCTCTCACCGCACTATGGGCCACTGACGACGACAATCTGGGAGACCCCGTTCGAAATTGGATACGGTCCTGCCCGAGCATCGTCGCACTCCACCGCCCCGTCATCAACCCCGATCACTCGCTGATGGACGAGATCTTCGGCGCGGAGATCGTGCTCCCCCATCCCGACAAGGGCGCGACGGCGCGTCTGATCACTGGCAACACCGACACGTACGCAAGATTGACCGTTGCCAAGGGTCTCGCAACTTCAGTCAACGGTGTTCGTTGCCCAATGACCATCAGCAAGGCATTGGACTTGGCGGTGGGCGACTTAAGACAACGGTAATGTCCACTCCGCACTGGCGATTGCGAACTCACAGCGTATGCGTTTCCCGAATTCGGCGTTAAGGAGCACAAGGCACGCGCGGTCAACTTCACCTCTTGCTACAACATTGGACGGAGCGAACTTTCTAGATACCTCCCGATGCGAGCGACGATTTCGTCCAGAGAACTTTGCACGCCGTCCGTGTTCGGCAAAAGTCCCAACTTCTGCAGCCATAGTCCTCGATGTTCTTCGCCTGCGAGAGGCGTGGCCCACATCGTCATGAAGCCTTGCTCCTGTGCACGACCTGCACATTCCAGGACAAGGCTGGTTCCGATATGGCTCCCTTGATGCTCAGGAAGCACAGCCACTTCCTCCAGGTAGACACCAGTCTCGCCTTCGAAGAAGTCACAAAGAGCGAATCCGACGGTGCGCCCACCGAGTCTCGCAATATTGATCCATCCACGGTACCGAAACAAAGCGGGAAGCCAATCCGACGCGAACCACCGCGGGAAGACCCGCCGCCTCAACTTCTTGATCTCCCGGGGCCACTTGTCGATTGGGGCCTCGATCAACTCGAATGATGGCGGGGCGTCATGTTTCAAATCTCCAACTCGTCGACGAATGATCACTTTCTTTCCTCTTATGCGACCGTATCTAGAGTTACCCCCCGGTGTGACATGAGGACTTCTGCAATACCAAACCACTTCTTCGCGTGAAACCGGCGACGCCTCCCGTCGACACTGGTTGGACGAAACGTCGATGAAGGGAACTCCGAATCTCACGGAGACACCTTGGAGGTTCATTCAAAGTGAATGAGACCACTGGCGAGCAGGTCCGGTCGGTACCCCATCATCCACGCCTCCACCGAGTCCGTGGTGTAGCCGCCTCTTGGGCCGCGCACGAGAACGCTGCGGGCCACGAGTGCGCGGGTAGCAACGTCGTCAAGGCCGCTGTACTCCTTCAACTCCGCTGCCGAGACGACCTCGAGCCGTTTCATCCCTCGCCGGTCAAGTTCGCTCTGTACTGACGCTCGAGTCACGTACGTCTTACCCGAGGCGTCGGTCTCCTCATCGACGACGAGCCTTTCCGTCTTGACCCACAGGTGTATCGAACTGTGGCTGGCATTGAGCATCCGAGCAACTTCGGCAACGGGCATGGAGCGCAGGCGGAGCTGTTCGATCCGCGAATACTCGTCAATGACCACGTCGGCCTGCTCGCTCGTGAGCAGCACCTGGCGCGAGTACTCGTCCGTCCTGGGTTCAAGCTCGAGACGCTGGATCGTGGCGTGCACCTGGTGATAGGAGGCACCCACCTGGTCGGCGAGGTCCTCGATCCGCCACCAGCCCTCGAATCGTTCCCGATACGAGACGACATCCTCGAGTCGCACGCGCCACTGGCGATCACACTTGACGCCCGTAATCTGATCGGGCAGCAAGCGACGTGTCGCGATGGGACTCATCGAGAGGACCGCCGCCGCTTCCTCGACGTCGATCCAGCCGTCGCCGAGGGCGCTGATCTGCCAGCCAATCTCAGCCAAGCTCGCATCTCGTCCCGCGCGCACGCGGCGGTCGAGAGAGGAGTCGTATCTGGGTTTCATCGTGGTCGGCACAAGGAGGGAACCGATGGATCTCACGATCTGTGCATCGATCACGCAAGCGGCGGGCTTCATAGCCTCAAAGAGTCGGTCATCAAGGGTGTAGACGAGGGCAAAGACATCTTGGCCTGCGCGATGCCCCATGGCACGGCGCATCACGATTGCCTCGAGTTCCAGGGACCACGCGAGATCAGTTGCGAAGCCCTTTCGCATGTCGTGGGGAATCACGAGGTCCTCTTCATCCACCCCGCCGCCAACCACGAGGCTCGCCGCCTTCAGCGCATTGCGGAACCCCCCGGGGCCGCCTTCCGCGGCCCGGATAGCAGGTATGAGTCGTGCAGTCGCGTCCACATCCCCCGTCAAAGGGTCCGTGTGAAAGACGTCGATGACGTGGAGAATGAGCCTGGTCAAGGAGTGCGGCAACGCGATGAGCCGATATCCGGCATCGGTCTTAACTGTCTCTACGCGGCGAGAGGACACAACAAACTCGTTCTCGTCTCGAGTAAGAAAAGTACGACCCCCCATGGCCCCGATTAGTAGATAGCCCCACTCGCCATCAAAGACGAAGTTCGAGATGCGCAGTCCGTAGGACTCGCTGATGCGAAGGCCCGCCACCCGCATGAGCCACAAGACAATCTGGTGAACCACGTGCAACTCGGAGGCCAGTGCTCGAGCTTCGACAAACGCCACGAGTCGCGCCCGGCGCTTCGCGCGCTTTCGCGGTTTCATCGCCGAGACGTCCTTGGTGAGAGCGGGTTTGACGACGCCGCGCTTGCCCGCTATCACCACCACCGGGGCCCCCAACGTGTGAGCGTAGAGCAGGACCTGTGAGATGAGCCAGAGCATGCCACTGACGTTCTCCGTCGAAAGCGTCGGAGCCATCTCGTCAATCTCATCACCTGGCTCGCTCGGGTAGCCCGCCATCTTCCGCGTCCAATCGATCACTCGCTTACGACCGCGCACCACGTCGGTCTCGATGGGCCCGCTGAAGTGCGGGAAAATATGCAGGCGTAAGTCAGACTCCACGTCGCGAGCTCGCTCGGGACCGGCGCGGTGCAGCAAGTCGTAGTACTCGTGGTGCCACGCCATCGCGTACTCCTCGAAGGTACGAAGGGCGACCGGCCCCGACGTCGACACCTCGGCGGCCACGGCCGCAGGATCAGTCGATGCGCTGGAAACCTCCTGGCGTTGTCGACGTGGCTTCTTTGCAGCGCCTTGCGCCTCGAGACCCGCCCGGAGTCGGTCGATCTGGACACCGAGCCAGACGTCGGCTTGGGCCTCGGAGTCGAAGGATCCCCACACGCGCTCAGCCACGCCGCGACGCCGAGGCACCGAAGCCAGCCACACACCGTCACGGTTCTTCTTGTAGCCAGTCAGGGGCCGTGACATTACGCCACCGCCGTCGCGCGTAGTAGCGAACGGAGAAACTCGATCGCAGCCGCAGCGTGTTCGAGACGCTCCTGCAGACCATCGTTTCGGGTGCGGATCACTTCGAGCTCCTGGCGAGCAGTCACCAGGTCACGTTCGACTCGACTACGGGTGGCGACCTCGGCAACATCGCCCG
>JABBNY010000230.1 GCA_019352095.1 Acidobacteriota bacterium | reverse complement strand
ACGCCACTTCTACTAAGCGGCGAAGTCTCTCGGTTCAGCGAGTGAGCGATGGGTTTGGGGCGACGTAGAGAGTCCTACGAACGAAGTCCTTGGCGCGAAGTGGAAGTTGTTGAGAGCAAGGATGTGGCGGCGTGATGACTGGCGCCAATCGAAGAAGCGTGACTGACGAGACCAAGACGCGAGCGAGGAACGCCGCGAAGCTCGTGTCCACCAAGGCCAAGAAGGCGGCAGACAGTGGCGCGGACGACTTGCGCCGTGAACTGAAGGGCGGACTTAAAACCGTCCCGAGACGATCGATACGGGCAACTCGGTCTGTGAGGGCGCGTCGCCACGAAGTCCCTACTCATAATCGCCGGCGCGAATGGCAGTCAGAACCCTTCAACCGGATCGCGCAGTGGACGAAGTCACTTCGATCCATGTTCAGTGCGCGGTGCCGGTCACGTCATGGTGAGTCCCCCCTTTCTACGTCCCTTGCCGAGTGGTTCCGGACACGGACACGGTTCGACAAGGAGAGCCAGTGGTGCGGGAGTAGACGAAGCGGCCCAAGACGGTTAAAGAAAGGCAATGGGAAAAGTTGAGAGTCGTCAGTCGAAGAGAACCGCCGTCGCGCGGTTCCGGTGAGAGATCGCAATCGCCGGGCTGGCGGGACACCCTTAGCGCACTGGGGCCTGGACTCATTACCGGCGCGTCCGACGACGATCCTTCGGGCATCGCTACCTATGCGCAAGCGGGGGCGCAGTTCGGGACATCTTTCCTCTGGGTGGCGCTCCTAAGTTTTCCGCTCATGGCCGCGGTGCAGGAGATCTGTGATCGTTCGGCCTTGGCGACCGGCTCGGAGTTGGGAGCACTTGTGGCCAAGCGATTCCGACGAGGCGGCCGGACCATCGTCTTAGTCATGATGACCGTGTTGATGATCGCCAACACGTTGAACATCGCCGCCGATCTCGTGGCGGTGGGCAGCGGCATGACCATGTTGCATTGTGGTCCGACGTGGGTGTGGGCCCTGTTTGCAGGGGTCGCGGTCACCGTCACGGTCGCCATGGGTACTTATCACCGCATCAGTCAGATCTTCAGACTCCTCTGTCTGGCGTTGCTGGCCTACATCATTGTGGCGATCATGGTGACACGTCATTGGGGTACGGTGCTCACCGATGCGGTGATCCCTCGCCTCGAATTCAATAAGGGATACGTTGCGATGCTGGTCGCGATCCTGGGAACGACGATCTCGCCGTACCTTTTCTTCTGGCAGAGTGCGAACCGACTCGAAGAGATGCGCGAGGAACCCGAAGGGGGAGACGAGCCCATTCCCCTCACCGGCCGCCGAGGGTGGCGTGCCCGACGCAAGCAACATACGAGTCGTATCGACGTGTTCGGCGGAATGGCGTTCTCTAACATCGTCATGTTCGCCATCATCGCCACGACGGCAGCCACTCTGCACGCCCACCACCACGTCAACATTCAGAGCGCCGCTCAGGCCGCTGAGTCACTTCGTCCACTGGCCGGGAGACTCTCCTCCGTCGTCTTCGCCCTTGGGTTCATCGGAAGTGGCCTCTTGGCGATTCCCGTACTCGCCGCGTCGGGCTCGGTGGGTATTTCCGGTCTCCTGGGCAAGGAATGGGGGTTCTCCCGTTCGATTCGTGAGGCACCGACGTTTTACGCTCTCGTAGCCTTCGGGTCGCTCGGTGGCACCGCGATGAGTCTGCTCAACGTCAACGCCATCAAGCTCCTGGTGTTCGTCGCCGTCATCAATGGCATCATTGCCGCCCCCTTGCTGATCGTTGTCATGATGCTGACGGGCAGCCGCCAAATAATGGGCGATTACGTCAACGGCAAGATGGCCAAGACCATGGGTTGGTTGACCGTGGTGATCATGAGCGTCGCGACGGTGGCCTTCTTCGCCGCCGGCGGCGTCTAGGAGACCGGAGGATGATGTGGCACTCATAGTTGATCAAGAGAATCTCGGGACTTCTGAGGCCCAGTGGCGTGCGTCGCAGAAGCTACAGGGCGTTGATCTCTTAGAGCCACTCCATGCGAAGAGAATCTTGTTGGTAGCACCTCACCCCGATGACGAGGTGTTCGGCGCAGGAGGACTGCTGCAGCGAGCCCACGAAGATGACGTCCCGGTAGAGGTGATCGCCGTGACCGATGGCGAGGGCTCACACCCCCATCTCGATGGCGCGCAGACCCGAGATCTTGTGCGACGTCGCACGAGCGAGTCCGTCGAAGCGCTTCGCCGGTTGGGGTACGCGCGGCCCAACATCAGCCAGCTGCACCTGCCTGACAGCAAGGTATCGCTGCATCGGTCGGCACTGTTGGCTGCGCTGACGACGACCCTGCGTCCCGGCGACTGGTGCGTCGCCCCGTGGCGCCACGACGGACACCCCGATCATGACGCCTGCGGCGACGCCGCTCGTCAGGCGTGCGAATCCCGCGGAGCGCGGATGTTGAGTTACCTGATATGGACTTGGCACTGGGCGAATCCCGACGACGTCACGGTGCCGTGGGAATCGTGTCGACGACTCCAACTCTCTCGTCGCGAGCGAGCCCGCAAGCGCTGGGCGACCATGGCGTTCACTTCACAGATCTCCGCGCGTGATCCCCAGACCTCGGACGAGCCCGTACTCCCGGCCCCCATCTTGAGGCGTTTCTGGCGACCCAATGAAGTATTCATCGAAGAGTCAGGCGGGAACGATGTCGTCAATTGATCGAAAGTACTTCGACCAGATGTACACGGCGTCGGGAGATCCGTGGAACTTCGCCACCAGTTGGTACGAAAGCAGGAAGTACGCGCTGACGATGGCGACATTACCCAATCAGCGCTACCTCAATGCGTTCGAACCCGGTTGCTCGATCGGGGTACTGAGCGAACTTCTGGCGTCGCGCTGTGACGACGTCCTCTCCACCGACATTGTGGACGTCGCACTCGACCAGGCGAGACTGCGAACGGCGACCTTGGGGAACGTACGGGTACGACGCCTGGCCGTTCCTGAAGAATGGCCGAACGACGACTTCGACCTCATCGTGATCAGTGAATTGGCGTACTACTTTGACGCGCAGACTCTTCACGACGTGGTGGACCTCGTCATGGGTTCCACGAGTGCCGGGGCCCATCTCGTGGCCGTGCACTGGTGCGGGCCGACCAATTACCCTCTCACCACTTCCGAAGTCCACGGACAATTCGATGAACGGTCAGAACTTCGTTCCATCGCTCATTACCAGGAGGAGAGTTTCCTCCTCGACGTATGGGAGAAGAACTCATGACGCACCAGCGGGTTCGACCGGTTCGTACCAAGGCCCTCGGGGTGGTGATGCCGGTGCACAACGAAGAGGACTACCTGCAAGTGGCGCTGGCGGCCGTTGGGGATGCCTGCGACGTCGTCGGTGCGAAACTCCAACTCGGGGTGGTCGTGGTACTCGACGCCTGTGATGACGCCAGCGGTCACATCGTGACCGAGTGGCGGCGTGTGATGCGCCAGCGCGCGACGGGCGTCTCGGTGCGCACAGTCGAGTGTCACGCGAACAACGTGGGGGTAGCGCGCGCCATCGGCTGTGCGGAGATTCTCAACACTTGGGCCGATGTCGACGTGACGCGGATCTGGCTCTCGACGACCGATGCGGATTCTCGCGTGCCCAACGAGTGGCTACACGCCCAGCTGTTGGCGCACGAAGGAGGTATCGATCTTTGGACGGGGCGAGTTCAAGTCGACGACTGGACGGAGCATGACCCCCGTACGCACCGTACGTGGTCGAGGGGATACGAAGCTGAGGAGTTTCCGATTCACGGCACCAACATGGGCTTCAACGCGTGGAGATATCTGCAGGTGGGGGGGTTCCCGCCCTTCGCCACTGGCGAGGACCGCGAGATATTCCGACTCCTCGTTGAGGCGGGGGCACCCTGGACCCATGATCGGCTCCTGCGGGTGTCCACCAGCGCCCGCAGGTCGGGTCGGGCACCGCAGGGCTTCACCCACGTCCTCCAAGTGATCGGCGAAGAGAACATCAGTGAGCAGGTGGTGTAACGACGTCGCGGCGACCTCTCGTCCAGAACATCGCGGAGTGACCACGTCTCTACCTCGCATCATCTCGTTGCCGCGGTTGGTCCTCACTCCGGAGTGATTCGTGAAC
>JABBNY010000229.1 GCA_019352095.1 Acidobacteriota bacterium | reverse complement strand
TGTTCGGCGAAGGGCATCTGCTGGTCTAATTCGGTAGCGAGTGAGCCCGACAATCCCCAGATCTGAAAGTTCATCGCTCGCCTAGTAGCAGGTCGTGGTGCCCGACGGCGTGGTCGTACACACGGTGGTGGTCGTCACGGGGGCGCTCACCGGTGGGGTGTAGACCGTCGTGGGTGTCACGTTGGTGGCGCCCGAGGGGCCCGATGTACTCGGCGTGGTAGTGCTCGGGGTCGTAGTCGCGGCACTCGGGATCGTAGTCGCGCTGCTCGGCGTCGTGGTCGCGACCGGCTTGGCGATGCTCGCGGCGTAGCCAATGAAGACCGCCGAGATCACGCCGGAACTAACGAAGATGGACATCGTCAAGTTGCGTACTCGTGCGAATCGACGGTCGCGTTGCTGGGGGGTTCGGGTGGAGGGGCTCATAGTTCTTGGTACTAGAAAGTCTGGCACGGTGGACTAAAGCACCGGCAATTACTTCGTAAGAAAATGAAAAGAACTAAAAGTCCTCGTCGTCGACCGGCGACGTGGGGAGTGTGAGCACGAAGCGGGCCCCACCCAGCATCGGATCGCGGTCCACGGTTACCGAACCATTGAACTCTGAGACCACCTGGGCGACGATTGAAAGACCGAGACCTGATCCGGGCAGCGCCCGCGACGACGCTGATCGCCAGAATCGGTTGAAGACGAACGGTAGGTCCTCTTCATTGATGCCCGGTCCGCTGTCGCTGACGATGACGGTGCCGTTCGATGAAGCGATGTGGATCTGCCCACCGGTGGGGGTGAATTTCACCGCGTTCGTGAGCAGGTTGCTGATGGCACGGATCAGCCGATCGTGACGTCCCTGGACAATCGACGGCGTCACGTTGACATCAATCGAGATGTCCTTGATGCGTGCGTAGGTTTTCGCGGTGTCCACACATTCATCAACGCACTCGTCGAGACGCAGTGGCTCGATGGCCCCCTCGCTTCGTTCTCCTCGAGCCAGTTCACCGAGGTCGGTCACCAGCGAGGCGAGTTCGTCGACCTGGGTGACCATGTCGTTGGTGAGTTGGCGAAGGTCGTTCGGGTCGAGCTCGCTGGCGCGCGACAGCACCTGGGCGTTGGTGCGAAGCGACGTCAAGGGGGTACGCAGTTCGTGACTCGCGTCGAGCACCAGTTGGCGCTGGAGGGTCTGGCTGTTCTCGACCGAGTTCAAGAGTCGGTTGAAGACGCGCCGCAGTCGGCCCAGTTCGTCGACGCCGCCTTCTTCGATGCGGTAGCGCATGTCGTTGGTCTCGGTGATCGACTCGATCTCATTGGTGACCTTCTCGAGGGGGTGTAGCGCCGCGCGTGCGAGGAGGAGCCCGAGCGCCAACGCGAGCAAGAGTCCGCCCGCGGCGACGAACAAGAGCGTTCGAACGAGGTTGCGCAGTTCGGCGATCTGACCGGTGACGTTTACGACGAAGAGTTGGGCTGAGGTCGTCTTGATCTGACAGATTCCCGTCGTGCACGCGACCAGCGATCCGGCGGGAAGCGGCACGATGAGCTCGCGGTAGTACTCGTTTCGGATTTTCACCGTGCGAAGCAACTGACCAGACTTGCCCTTGGCGTAACTTCGAATGACCGAGTCGATCGGCACACCGGATGCGGGGATGGTCTGGCCGTTGGCCAAGACGAGCTCGGTGTACGAACCTGTGAAGTGATCATCGCCGCCGTTGGTGCCGACCGATTGATGCGACGCTTGAGTGAGTGACTCGTCAACGGCGTGCAACAGGGCGTTTCGGGTCGTGAAGTACGAGGCAAAGCACGCGAGCACGACCGCCAGTGCGGCGGCCGCAACGGTCGCTGCGATGACGCGACTTCGAAAGGTCACGAGGGGCGAAGTGAGTAGCCCACGCCGCGCACGGTCTGTATGAGTCGGCTCTCGGCGCCCTCTTCAAGCTTTCGGCGCAGATAGCCAATGTAGACAGCCAGGGAATTGGTGCCGGAATCGAAGTTGTAGCCCCAGACGAGGTCAAGGATCTGGTCTCGCGTCAGAACTTGGCGCGGGTGCTGCAAGAACAACTCCAGTAGGTCGAATTCAATCTTGGTCAACTCAATACTTCGCGTGCCGCGATGGACTTCGCGAGTCTGGGGGTTGAGCGTGAGGTCCTCGAAGCGAAGGACCGACTCGTCGCCTTCGCCGACATTGCGGCGGCGAAGCAGGGCTCGAAGGCGGGCGAGAAGTTCGGCGAGATCGAACGGCTTCACCAGGTAATCGTCAGCGCCGACGTCGAGTCCTTCGACACGGTCGTTGACGGCGTCGCGTGCGGTCAGCATGAGGATCGGCGTGGGATCCCCGGCGCGTCGGATCCGGCGACAGATCTCAAGGCCGTCGATGTCGGGCAACTGCAGGTCGAGCACGATCGCGTCGGGGGCACGCAACTGGATCTGACGTAGCGCGCTGGTGCCGTCCTCGAAGAGTTCGACGTCGTAGTTCTCCATGCGAAGGGCCCGTCCCAGGGCGGTGCGAATGGCCCCGTCGTCATCGACGATGGCAATATATGGATTTGGTGATGGGACGGTGGTCACGAGTCGGCTTTCCTACTCCATTGTCTACAGGCTCTAGTGTTGCTGGTTGGTATTAATCTTCTCCAGTCATTCGCTAAGAATCTCAGAAGAAGGTTACGGTACACGTAGTGGCGGGTAGTTCAATTGGCAGAACGCCGGACTTTGAATCCGTAGGTTGGAGGTTCGAGCCCTCCCCCGCCAGCCATCATCAGACACAGAATCGCCGCAGCAGGGCGGCGAGCGCGAGGGGGGCATCACCCTGGATCGAGTGGCCCGAGCCCGCTACGGGCACCACGGTCGCGTGAGGGCATCGGCGAAGGAACTCCGCCACGTCCTCGTCATCGACGACCGAACCCGGCCCCATCGCTCGAAGGAGGGTCACCGGCATTCGCACCTCTGCGAGCATGTCCCACAGATCCGCGACGGGTGGGGCCACTAGTTCGGATCGGGGGTGCTGTTGGTGGCGCCAGACCCAGGTGCCGTCTGGACGCTGGAGCGCATTGTGCAAGATCCCTCGACGAAGTGACGAGACCGAGCGCGTCGGGTTGTGGGCGATCGTACGCTCCAAGAGGGCGTCGAAGTCCTCAAAGGACGCCGGCCCGTTGACGAAGTCAGTGATGTGTTTGGACTTATCGGCGTTGACGCCCGGGGTGATGTCGATCATCACGAGTGACGTGATGAGCTCGGGTCGTTCGTGGGCGAGTGCGAGCGCGACGAGCCCGCCGAGGGACATGCCCACGAGTGGCCGTGGGCCATCGAGTAGTTGTTCGAGGGCGCGTCCCATGTCGCTCGCGTGCGCCATGACGGCGGCCCCGCC
Organism: Acidobacteriota bacterium; assembly: GCA_019352095.1. GTDB lineage: Bacteria > Actinomycetota > Acidimicrobiia > Acidimicrobiales > RAAP-2 > RAAP-2. The sequence continues at coordinate 820 of JABBNY010000229.1, read as the reverse complement.
GAAGGGTGAGGGGTCCGAGTGCCCGTGACCGGGCAGATCGAGTGCCACGAGGGCGCGCGCGAGCGCGAGCGCGACGGTGTCGAAGGTGTGTGCATTCTGCGCGCCACCGTGCAAGAGTGCGAGCTCGGGAGTCCCGTCTCCCCATTGCAGGCCGCTCACTTGTCGAAGACCATCCACGGCGACGAAGAAACGACGTACGGGGGGCACGGTGACGTCGAGGTCCCACTCGGCGAGGTTCTCGTGAAAGAGTCCGAACTCGTCGTAGGGGAAGTGGGTCACATTGTGCATCGTAGAAGATGGCTGCTAAAGATGTGAGGGTGACCCGTCCTACCTGTGTCGTCGTTCTCGCCGCCGGCGAAGGTACGAGGATGCGCTCCTCTCGGCCCAAGGCACTTCATCATCTCTGCGGGCGACCAATGATCATGTACGTGCTTGACGCAGCGTCGCACGACGAAGTGCAAGCAACGGTGGTGGTGGTGGGCCACGGCGCCACGTGGGTGGAGAATTCGCTCAAGGAACGGCTTCGAAACGACGCTCGATTGAGTTTCGTCGAGCAGTCAGAGCAGTTGGGCACGGGTCACGCCGTGTCGGTCGCGTTGCCGACGATTCTCGAGAAGATGGGCGACGTCGAGGGGGACGTGCTGATACTGCCGGGCGATGCGCCGCTGCTTCGTCACGACACCGTTCAAAATTTGTTGACGAACCATCGTGAGAGCCACGCTGCGCTCACGGTGCTCGGTGCGCGCGTTGAGGACCCGTTCGGCTACGGACGTTTGGTGTACGCGAAGGATGGTTCGCTCGCGCGCATTGTCGAAGAGCG
>JABBNY010000228.1 GCA_019352095.1 Acidobacteriota bacterium | reverse complement strand
CTTCAGCCCTCAGCGACCAGCCCCGCGCTGTGAACTCTTGGCAACAACGCTCGTGGGCGTTCCCTACGTCAACGAGATACGGGACGAAACTTCTCGAGCACCTCTGCCACGTACTGAACATCGTCGTCAGTGACCCCGACGTGGGTGACGAATCGAACTCGTCGCGGGGCCACCGTGCCGCCGTGCACCCCGAGCGCCGACAACTCTTCGACGATCTGGCGAGCCTGGGGATGGTTGAAAGCCACAATATTGGTGTGGCATGACGAGGGGTCGTAGCCAGCTTCGGGGAAGGCACCGGCGAACAGGTCGGCCAGTTGGCGCGCCCTTCGATGATCTTCGCTCAGCCGATCGACCATCGTCTCAAGAGCCACAAGACCAGCGGCCGCGAGAAATCCTGCTTGGCGCATCGCGCCACCCAGTCGCTTTCTTTCAGTGCGCGCACGTTGCACCAGTTCACTCGAACCGGCGAACAGCGAACCGACCGGGGCACACAGTCCTTTTGAAAGGCACGCCATCACTGTCGTGGCGGTATCGGCATAATCCTTCACCGAGACACCCGTTGCAACCGAGGCGTTGAAGAGACGAGCGCCATCGAGATGAAGCGGGCGCTCGCCAATCGCGCCGGCGAGTGCGCGCAGTTCATTCAGGTCCCAGGGCGTCCCACCAGAGGGCATGTGCGTGTTCTCAACACTCACCATGGCTACGTGTGGTTGGTGGTCAACCTCGGCGTCGATGATGTCAAGCACCTCACTCAACGCCAGCGCACCGTTGGTGTCATCGACCAGTGCGAACTGCACAGAAGAGTTACGCGCTGAAGCACCCATCTCGAAGCTCACGATGTGCTGCGATCGACCCGCGACTATGACGTCGCCTGGTTGCGTCAATACCCGCACCGCGATCTGATTCGCCATGACACCTGACGGCACGAACAGCGCGGCCTCCTTGCCCGTCATCGCGGCAAATCGAGTCTCGAGCGCGTCGACCGTTGGGTCTTCGCCGTACCCGTCATCTCCCACCTGTGCCGACGCCATGGCGTCTCGCATCTGCTGAGTGGGTTGTGTGACAGTGTCACTTCGAAGGTCTACGTAGCGGCTCATAGTGTAAAGGCTATCGGGACGCATTTAGACTCTGCGTATGAGTGAAAACTTGGCGCACGCACTGCCCTCTCGTCCCAATGTCAACGATCAACTTGGTATCGAGGTGGTCTTCGTCACCCCGGAGAAGGTGATCCTTCGCGTCGAAGTCGGACCCAAGGTGCACCAGCCCTACGGGATCTTGCACGGTGGCGTGTCAGCGCTGCTCGCCGAAGGAGCAGCGTCGATTGGTGGCGCGGTGAGCGTGGCTCCCGATCAGATAGTGGTCGGCACTGAACTCAACTGCTCACATCTTCGTTCCATGACGAGCGGCACGCTCACCGCGACCGCGACACCAATCCGTAAAGGTCGCACGGTCCACGTCTGGGCCATTGACCTGACCGACGATCAGAACCGTCAAATCTGCGTCGCCCGCTGCACTTTGCAGGTTCTAAAGGCACCTCAAGCCCCCTCAGCCTGAGCCCTAGACTCTTTGCAGGACTAGCCAGCGAAAGGGCTGACAATGGGCGTTCGATTCAAGGGATGGGGCATAGCTGTGCCCGACCGCATCGTAACCAACGACGAGTTGTCCTTGACGCTCGACACCTCCGATGAGTGGATCACCGAGCGCACCGGCATCCGTGAACGGCGAATTGGTGGCACGACCCAGTCGCTCGGTGCGCTCGCCGGCCGCCGGGCCTTGGAGGACGCGGGGTTCAACCCCGACGACATCGACTTTCTGGTACTCGCTACTACGACCCCCGACCGCATCGCGCCAGCTACCGCAACCCTCATCGCCCACGAGCTCGGTCTGAGCTGCGCGGCGATGGACGTGAACGCTGCGTGCAGCGGATTCGTCTACGCGCTTCGTGTCGCCCAGGGCCTGCTCGAGACTGGAAGTCGCCGTATCTTGGTCATCGGCGCCGAGCACCTCTCGCGCTGGGTGGACTGGTCAGACCGAAACATGGCCGTTCTCCTGGCTGACGGCGCGGGTGCCGCGGTACTCGAGTACGACCCTGAGGTCAACGACCTGCTCTCCTTTGTTCTTGGTGCAGACGGCGGCGGCGCCGACCTACTCACCTGTGAGCACGGCGGGTACTTCTCGATGGATGGCCGTGAGATCTTCCGTCGGGCGGTTCGTGTTGTCGTTGACTCGGCCGAGAAGGCCATGCAGGCCTCGGGCATCACCGCCGATGACCTGGGTCTCATCATTCCTCACCAAGCAAACATCCGCATCATTCAAGCCGCGGCACAGCGTCTCGGCATTGACATGGAGCGTGCCGTGGTCGTGCTCGATCGCTACGGCAACACTTCAAGCGCGTCGATCCCCCTCGCTATTGACGACGCACGAAAGAACGGCCGGATCAAAGTCGGCGAGTACGCACTGTTGACCGGGTTCGGTGCAGGAATGACCTGGGCGTCTGCCATCGTACGTTGGTCGTAATGAATGGCTCCGCGCTCGTCATCTTGGCCGCGGGTCAAGCCCGCCGGTACGGCGGGCTGAAGCAGCTGGCCCCGATTGGCGTGCACGGTGAAGGCATCATCGACTTGATCGCGTCTGACGCGTATGCCGCGGGCTTTGAGCACATCGTCATCGTTGTGAATTCCGACACCGGCGATGAGATTCGCGCCCACGTCGAACAGCACTGGCCCAAGGGACGTAGCGTGGACTTCGCGGTGCAGGATGAAGCACGCGGGACCGTCGATGCGGTGATCGCGGCCCAAACGTACCTTGATGCCACGCACCCATTTGGAGTGTCGAACGCCGACGACCTCTACGGACGTGACGCCTTCATGAAGTTAGGCGAACACCTTCATTCGAAGTCGACCTGCTGTCTCGTTGGTTTTCAATTGAACAACGCGTTAGTGGGAGAATTGCCCGTCACCCGCGGCGTCTGCCACGTCGTCAACGGCCACCTCACTGACATCTGGGAACGAGGCCAAGTGCACGTGTCCGGAGACGGCTACGTCTCGGACGACGGACATTCACCAACGACCTTGGCGTCAGACTCCATTGTCTCGATGAACCTCTGGGGCTTTCAGCCCTCGATGTGGCCAATCTTGCACGCCGAGATGGAAGTCCACGACTTCACCGCGGAGCCTGAAGCCCAGCTGCCAGTCCTCGTGGGCAAGATTCTGCACCACGTACCCATACGCTTTGAGGTGCTTCACACCACGTCACACTGCGTAGGCGTCACCCACGCTGACGATCTTCCCCTCGTGCAGGCGTACGTTCGAGACCAAGTCTCACTCGGCGAGCGACCCGAGTACGCATTCATTTGAGTCGCTGATGCGCCTCTCGATACGGTGACGCCTGGCCCAACGGGCCTGCAGGTAACACCGTTGCTTGACACGAGGCACGACCGAGAGGTGTGTAGGCCCAGTGCTTACAAATTGCGTGTGTCACTGCGCCCAAGAGGACCAGCGGGTGACGAGCGCACGTCGTCGCGTAGTTTGGACCAGTGAGCACTGCGCCGGCACCGTCAGCGAACAAGTCGGCGACGGGCCGGGTGATCGCAGTGGTCGTAATGGGCCTCGCCCTCTACGTCGTGCTGCCCGGGCTTGTTCGCGTCGTCGATTCTTGGCCCCGACTCTTCAAACTCGAACCGTGGTGGCTACTGCTCGTCGTGGGCGCTGAAGTGGCCAGCTTCTTTTGTGCGATGGCGCTACTGCGCCTTGTGCTGCGCTGCGAGAGCTGGTTCACGGTGGTGACCGCCGCCCTCGCGGGAAATGCAGTCACCAATACCCTGCCCGGAGGCGACGCCGTCGGCGCGAGCGTCCAATTTCGCATGCTGGCGAACGCCGGCATCGACACCGTGCAGGCTGCGAGCGGTCTGACGGTGTCCTCCATCATCGGCATTGCCGGACTCTTCTCCTTGCCGATCTTCGCACTGCCCGTGATATTCGGCGGCGTTACCGTCAGCACCGGACTCGTGCACGCCGGAGAACTGGGTTTCATCGGCTTTATCCTGATCATGGCCCTCGGCATCGTACTGTTGACGACCGACAATGTGCTCTTCGTGATGGGCCGAGCCATCCAGTGGCTCTTTAATAAATTGCCACGTCGTCCTCGCACGACCGACCTCCCCCAGCGTCTTCT
>JABBNY010000227.1:1912-4191 GCA_019352095.1 Acidobacteriota bacterium | reverse complement strand
ACATCGCTCCTCGCCAGGAAGACGTAATTCGCCGGGTGCTCGCGCACCACGCCGAGCAGACCCGTCGCGCGAAGGAACGCGAACCCGTGACTCTCGCGTCGGGTTACGCCAAAGAGACCCTCGACGTGCTCTTCGGCCGAGGTATTCGATGACGTCACTCCTTGCGGATGATCAGCTCGCTCAGGCGCCGGACCTTGTCGACGAGAGTGACGCGCCGTCCTCTAAGGTACTCGCCACCAAAGCACCAAGCACTCGGTTCCCCCCGCGCGCCCTCGCGTCACACTGGCCAGGCGCCGAACGAAGCCGCTCCGAGGTACTGGCCATGGTGAGTGCACCGACGGGACTCTCGGGCTTTCGGGTCCAGAGTCACCACCGGCGCGGGCTGCCCCTGCTCCTCGACTGGCTGGAAGAACAGCCCGGTGATTCGTGGCAGGAGCGCTGGCTGCAAAGCGGAGCGGACGGCGCGGGTGACGACTGGGCGAGCGGACCCCGGCGGTGGCTCGAAGGCATTGACAAATACTCCGCAAACCGCCTTGAACTCATGACGAGCTCCCTGCTCGTCATGATCGGGGCCGACGTCGTGCGTCCCTCACTCGGGTGGCTGCTCACCGGCGGCAAGAAGCGCAAGCTCACGCGCAACATAATCCGCGAACGCGACCGCGAAGGGTTCGAGCAACTCGACCAGATCTGTGAGCAAGACCCCGGGATCCACGTTCAGGATCAGCGCCACGCCTTTTTCCGTTGTGCCGTGATCATCGCCGCCAAGGGTGGAACGCTCGCCGATATCACGATCGGCGACGTAGTGGAGATCCTGGACGCCGAAAGGGGCCTACGCCGGCGGTCTGGCTCGAGCGTGGCGACCTTCAATGCATTGCGAGAGATGGGAGTCTTCGGGCCCGGTGTTCCCACGTTGCGCGAGATCCGCGGCGTCGAACGGCGCTCGGTCGAGGAACTCGTCGATCGCTACTCGATCACGTGTAGTCCCATTCGTGATCTCATCGTCGACTACTTGAAGGAACGCCAACCCGCCATGGACTACGGAAGTCTGGTCACCGCGTCCTACGTGCTGGCCAAGTGCTTTTGGCTCGACCTCGAGCACCACCACCCCGGGATTTCGTCGTTACACCTGTCATCCGAGATTGCCAGTGCCTGGAAGCAGCGTCTGCAGACCAAAACCACGACTACTCGAACGCCCACGGGCGAGACCATCGACGTCGCCGTCGAACGGCTCGGCTACCTCGACGTGTTGTCCAGTGTGCGCGCCTTCTACCTTGATCTGTCCCAGTGGGCGCTCGACGACCCTGGCCGTTGGGCGCGCTGGGTTGCGCCCTGTCCCATCCGTTCACAAGACGTGAGCCGTCGCAAAGCCGTGCGTCGGCGAAAGGCGCGGATGGACGCGCGCACCCGCGACCGCCTACCTGTTCTGCCAGTCCTCGTGCGCGCAGTCGATCAGTGGCGCAAGGACAGTGAGGCAACGCTCGCCGCTGCTCGCCGCGTTCAGCCCGGCGAACAGTTCAACGCAGCGGGAGAGACCTTCACTCGGTCCGTGCGCCCGCACGCGGTGCCGAACAACATCTGGGCTGAGGACCTCGGGGGAAAGCCACGTCTGTTGAACCGAGAAGAAGCCCACGCCTTCTGGGCGTGGGCGAGCATCGGGGTGCTTCGTCTCACCGGCGTTCGAGTCGAGGAATTGCTCGAACTCAGTCACTACAGCTTGGTCCAATACCGGCTCCCCACCACTGGCGAACTGATTCCGCTGATCCAGATCGCCCCGTCCAAGACTGACACCGAACGGCTGTTGGTGGTGAGCCCCGAACTCGCCGACGTGCTCAGCGCCATTATCTGTCGGATCCGCGACGACAACGAAACCGTCCCCCTCGTGAGAGCCCGTGACTCGCACGAACGTATCTGGCGGAGTGAATCTCCGCTGCTCTTCCAGCGTCGCGCCGGAGCCGAGAACTACGCAATTGGCCCCGGAATGATCAGCTCCCTGCTTGCTGAGGCCCTCTCTCACACCGGACTGCTCGATCGGGTTCACGGCACCGCGCTGCACTACACGCCCCACGATTTTCGAAGAATGTTTCTCACCGACGCCATCATGAATGGTCTACCTCCGCACATCGCTCAAGTGATCGCCGGTCATAGCGACATCAACGTCACCATGGGCTACAACGCCGTCTACCCCGAAGAGACGATCCGAGCCCACCTCGCTTTCTTGGCCCGGCGACGTTCGCTGCGACCCAGCGAGGAATACCGCGTCCCGACCGACGAAGAGTGGC
>JABBNY010000227.1:0-1902 GCA_019352095.1 Acidobacteriota bacterium | reverse complement strand
CCTGGGTCATTTCGAACGTCGCAAGGTGTCGATAGGGACGTGTGCTCGTGCGTTTGACACCCCGTGCATTCACGAACACGCCTGCGTTCGCTGTCCGATGCTCTGGCCCGATCCGGCGCTGCGGCCTCGACTGGTCGAGATCACCGAGAACCTCACTGATCGGGTCGCCGAGGCCGAGCGTGAAGGCTGGCTTGGCGAGGTTGAAGGTCTGCAGATCAGCCTCGCGGGAGCCCATAACAAACTCGTCCAAATTGACCAGCGGTCGGACCGGTCGGTGACCGTGGCACCGGACGAAACTCTCCGGGACAAAGGATCCAAGCACAAGCGCGTCGACTGATTGAGCCGACGCGTCGCGTCGCCCAACCCACCCTCCGCCAAGTTCAGAGAACATGTTGAAGTAGCGAGAGGGATTTATTCCGTCCCGGGCGAGCTGGTGGGACAGACCCTCAGTGCCCGCGCGGACGCCACCACCGTCAAGCTCTACGCCAAGGGACAACTGGTGAAGGTGCACCCGCGCGTTCCAGCGGGCAAGCGCTCGACGGACCCTGCGGACCTGCCCAGTGAGCGCAGCGTCTACGCGATGCGCGACGTCAACCAACTGCTCAAGATGGCCCAACACCACGGCCAGGCCATTGGTGCCTACGCCGAGGCGGTGCTCGATAACCCACTGCCCTGGACCAAGATGCGCCAGGTCTACCGGCTCCTCGGACTGGTGAAGAAGTGGGGCGCGAACACGGTCGAGCTCGCGTGCGCCAAGGCGCTCGAGGCCGAGGCGATCGACGTGAGTCTGATAGCTCGAATGATTGAACGAGCGACCGAAGCAATCGAGCACGACACGCCACCAGCACCCAACGTGATCCAGGGAAGATTCTCGCGCGACCCGTCGGAGTTCTCTGCCACCAAGGAGGTGGGCAAGTGAGCGCCCCCACACCCAGTGTCTCAGTTGATCTCAAGAGAGTGCTCTCGACGCTGAAGCTCGGCCAGATGATGGACACGTTGCCCGAGCGACTGCTCACCGCTCGCCAGTCCTCGATGAGCCACGTCGACTTCCTCGAGATGGTGCTCAGTGACGAGGTCGCTCGACGCGACTCGAGGTCCGCTCAATTGCGCGCGAAGGCGGCGCACCTCGATCCATCCATGCTCTGCGAGGCGTGGGACGACTCTACGTCGGTCACCTTCGATCACGCATTGTGGCAGGAGCTCACGACGCTGCGCTTCGTCGACAACAATCACAATGCGTTGATCCTCGGACCCGTCGGAGTGGGCAAGACGTTCCTCGCCACGGCGCTCGGGCACATTGGATGTCGGCGTCGTTACCGGGTGCACTTCGAACGCGCCGACAAGTTGTTCAAGCGCATGAAGGTCGCGCGACTCGACAACAGCGTTGAGGCGGAGATGCGAAAGTTGGTCGCGGTGGATCTGCTCGTGATCGATGATTTCGCTCTTCACCCACTCGACGTCACCGACACGAATCTCTTCTACGAGTTGACCGTCGAACGCCACCGTCGTGGCGCCACCGTGATCACGTCGAACCGTGACCCGAGCGAGTTCTTGGCCCAGTTCGCCGATCCTCTACTGGCGCAGTCCGCGGTCGATCGCATCCAGAGTGCGGCCTACGAACTCGTCATCGAAGGAGAGTCCTACCGCAAGCGTCAGCGGCCACAGATGGCATCACCGTTACCCGACTCAGGAACCTCCAAGAGCGGCCGCCGAACCACCAGTTGACACCAGGTCACCGGTCTGCCAACATCAGAGGCGGCCGGCACGGGCGGAGGGACGAGGTGGTCCCTTACTCGTGGCGGAGGGGTGGTCCCTTAGTGGTGGCGGGTGACAATTATTGGGTGAGTAGTTAAATTTTTGTAGTAATTGCTGGGTGGCTTCAGCACAACTTGTCACGCCACT
>JABBNY010000015.1 GCA_019352095.1 Acidobacteriota bacterium | reverse complement strand
CACAGGGTGGGGAATTTCGATGATCGGCTCTGGGGAGTTTCCATGATTCTCGTCAGAGCAGCAGCAAGAATGACGCGACGCATACTGATGATGGTACTCACGGTGCCACTTTCGCACTGATCTGCACGCCCAGGACACCGACACAATCAAAGGGGGGCGTAGCTCGAACGATCATTCCATCTGGCGAACAGACCGCATAGCGACAGGGCCAGTGCCCCCGATCGACTTTCAGGGCGACGCTCTTCTGAAGTTCTTCGGTGACCAGGGGTCCGTCCAGTCCTTGAAAGACGTAATGAGAAGTTACGCACCAGGCCTCTTCTTGGAGCCGTTGACTCATCAATGACCTCTCGCCACTGGGCTGCGGGCGCGCAGCGCCAAGTAGCCCAGTGGGCCCAGTGTTGATCGCAAACTCCCCTACCCTGTGTCACCACTGATTGCGAACGTGTCCGCAATAATGCACAACGCCTTTCCATTTGACGCGACCATCTCGATGTGCTTAGAGCGACACCCCAAAGTCAGAACCAACACCGTCGTGCGACACAACGTGCTCGGTTCGGAGATATCGAACAAAGGAATAGTGAAGGTTGCAAAGGCGCATTGAAGGTGCTCTGGTCAAGCAACCGTTCGATCGCGATGTGTCCGCTGTTGTCCATCGTTGTCCGCGACGTACTTGAACAGGACATTCTTAGGAAACTTCTGTGCGAAAGGGTCGATTTGGAGGGGCTATATAGGTAGAGGGTGCATTTATTTCTCCTCTGTGAGGAGACCCGATGTCACACAAAATGACCACAGTTCAACTATTCAACGAGATCAAGCGAGCCGGAGGCTGCTCGAACCCGATTCGCCTCAACGGTGAGTTCCTGAATTCAGTCACCGGTGAAGTGAACGAGCGGGCACTCCTCGTCGCGTGCAAGGACCGACGATCAGTCGTGTGCCCCTCCTGCTCGTACCTGTACAAGGCCGATGCCTGGATCGTCGTCTCGACTGGGCTCATCGGCGGCAAGGGCGTACCGGCGTCGGTGAGTACGCACCCCCGACTCTTCGTGACCCTCACCGCGCCCTCATTTGGGGCGGTGCACGCTCGAAAGACCGACGGTTCGTGCCGGGTGAGATCGCAACCACGTTGTCGTCACGGTCGGATGATGACCTGCTCGCGTCGACACGTCGACACCGATCCGGTGATCGGCACGCCGCTCTGCGTGGACTGCTTCGACTACCCGGGTGCGATTCTCTGGAACGCGCAGTCCTCGCGTCTGTGGAATCGAACGTTCGAGCACGTCCGTCGACGCCTCGCTGTCACGCAGAACTTCGCCAGCGAAGAGTTCGACCACCACGCTCGTCTGAGATATCTCAAAGTGGCCGAGTTCCAACGTCGGGGCCTCGTGCACTTTCACGTCATCGTGCGCTGCGACGGACCCGGTGAACCGTTCAGTCCTCCCCCGGTGTTTCTCACCACGCCGTTGCTCGCCACCGTGATCTCGAGCGTCGTGAGTGACTTCTCGCTCACCACTGCGCACAGTGCAGTCGCCTGGGGGCGGCAGTTCCGCATCAGTGACGCCTCAGTACTCGACCGAGACGACCTGCGCATTGCGGCGTACCTGGCCAAGTACGCGACCAAAACCACCGACGGTTCACTGGACTTCGCGCGTCGATTTCACGCGCGTTCGGAGATCCTCAACCTCGACGTCACTCCTCACTTACGAAAGTTGGCGCTCACCACCTGGGACCTCGCTCTCGAACCCGAGCACGCAACGATGAACCTCCGTGTTCACGCGCACGCCTTCGGCTTTCAAGGACAACTCATCACCAAATCGCGCCACTACTCCACCCGATTCCAGGACCTGCGCGACGCCCGCGCTGCCTACATGGCTTCACCCAGCTCGGATGACCCGGTCACCGGCACGTTCACCTACGACGGCCGCGGCTACGACGACCCTCGCGCTACTTACGTGGCCGAGTTCCTCCACCGGCTCGCCGTCGAAGCCCGCAGCGCCAATTCCGCAACCAACAAGGTCATTGAGGTCAACCCGTGACCGAATCCAGCGACCGTTGTGAGGGGTCGTCGTGAACGATCCGGACTTCGAGCGCGTCGCTGCGGTGCTCATCCGCGTCGTGCTGCGCCGAGTCGTGAATGATGACACTGAGACCAAAGGAGAACCCGATGCTGACGTTGGCGTACTGTCGAGTATCAACTGAGGAGCAGGCCGAAGAGGGATTCTCCATCGAGGGCCAAGCCGACAAACTGCGCGCCTACTCGGCCTTGCGCGATCTCGGTCAGGTCACGGTCATCAGTGATCCGGGACTCTCTGGCAAGAACATGGAGCGACCGGGACTCCAACAACTTCTCGCGGCCGTTGAGGCGGGCCACGTGTCGCACGTCATCGTGTGGCGACTCGACCGACTCTCGAGGAACCTCGGTGACCTGATACTCCTCGCGGACAAACTCGGAGAGCTGGGCATCGCGCTGCACTCGGTCTCGGAGAACCTGGACTTGTCCTCGGCGTCAGGGCGTATGTTCTACAACATCCTGGGCACCTTCGCCCAGTTCTTTCGCGAACAGCTCGCCGAGAACGTGAAGATGGGCAACGACCGCGCCGTCAAAGAAGGCCGTTGGATCAACCGACCCAAGACCGGTTACGACCTGGTTGAGGGCGCCCTTGTCGCGAACGAGGACGCCGATCGAATCCGCGAAATCTTTCGACTCCGGGCTTCGGGATTCAGTTACCGCACCATCGAAAGTGAAACCGGGATCACGTACTCCACCGTTCGCAACATCCTCGAATCTCGGATCTACTTAGGCGAGGTCCTGCACAACGACCAGTGGTTCCCGGGTCGCCACGAACCCATCGTCACCGAGCAGGAATTCCACGCCGCGCACCGCGGTTTCGGCAAGGGCGTGACGAGATCCAAAGACGTCCTATCCGGTCGGGTTCGTTGTGGACTGTGCACCAAGCGAATGGCCGTCGCACAGAACGGCAAGGGTTCGATGTTCTACAAGTGCCGCCACCGCGGTGAGGGATGTCGCCAGCCAGCCCGAAGCACCAAGGGTTTGGCGCGAGCGGCGGTGTTGGGGCTCACTCTCGTCGGACAGGACGAGCGACTGCAACTCGCCATTCGAAAGCAACTGGCCTCAAGTGGCCCACTGGTGCCGACGACTACCTCTCGACGTCGTGGGATCAGTCCGGCCGTGACGCTCGCCAAGCTGGCCGATGACCGTCGCAAGCTTCTCGAACTCTTCTACGCCGACAGGATCAGCGCCGAAGGCTTCCAGGAGGAGGAGCGGAGGCTCTGCAAGGCAATCGAGGGCGCCAGGTTGCATGCGGCCGACGAGCAGCACGAAGAGCGCGCCAAGAGCGATCTTGAGCTCCGCTTCGAGCAGGTGGCTGCCATCCTGAAAAGCCTCGACATCGAGGACGTTTGGAGGACCGCTGACGACTCCGAGAAGCGAGTTCTCGTCGAAGAACTGGTCGAGTGGGTCACGATCTTCCCGGACCACTTGGAGGTGACCATGTCCGGAACCCCTGCGTTGAACGTTCTCTACAGCGAGGTCGGCCTCATGGGGTCGGATTTTGTTGGTGTCGGAGGCGGGACTTGAACCCGCACGCCCCTAAGGGCACCAGCCCCTCAAGCTGGCGCGTCTGCCTATTCCGCCACTCCGACGCGGAGTTCTACTTTAGCCCGTTCCTGGCAACCCTGTGTTCACTATCCAGCACTTGCGAGTTGGCTAGCACCCCAGCTGGTGACCTCGTCGGCGAAGCCGGGCACCGAGAGACTGCCGTAGACACCACCAACGGAGTTCGACCACTCGACGAGCGAAGGGGCTGTGAACAGCGGGCGTACCCGATACGCAGTCATAATCGTTTGATCGAGTTGTAACCACGTGCTGGAAGCCGATACGGGGTTGAAGTTGGTCACTGCCGAGGAGAACAGGCGATTTATCGCCGCCGATCGGATGCCGCTGGGATACGAATCTGGATAGGCGGGGCCGCTCCAAGATCGAGCAGCGAACCACGCAGTCGTCGTAGTCGGCCGAGCGAACACCGCGGCATCCACATGATTGGTCGCAGCGTCACGGGCGGCGACGATGTCCGATGAGACTCCTATGATGCGAACGCCGATGCCAAACGCCCTCCATTGTGCCGCGACATGTTGGGCCACAACTCGGTCGAGATTTGAATGTCCTTCGGCAACGAGAATGCTAAGTGGCACCCCGGTAGGACTCACCCACCGGCCGCGTGACTTGTGATAACCAGCACTCACGAGAACGTGAGCCGCACAGTCAAGACAGTCGCTCAGTTCACTGTTGGTAGAACTGGGATTGAGGGTGGTTGTGGTGGACTGGGCGGATGGTCCGCTGCCACCAGCGCCGGGATACTGTCCCTGACCTTGAGAATAGAGAGCCGACTGGGCCACGGACGCTGAGAACGTAACGGTGCCAAATATGCGGTTGATGAGGGCTTGGCGATTGAGTGACCAACTCAAGGCCTCACGGATCTTGAGCTGCCTGGTCAAACGACGAGATGGTGCAAAGGCGATCTCCTCGACATTGCTGGAAGTCCCGATATGGCTCAGGATCGAAGGGCGTGAACTCACGGCTTGCAGCGCCGAGCGCGTCACTTGGAGTGAATAGCTCGCAAAATAGGACGAGGACTTCGTTGGCAGTGTGGCGGCGTCAGTAACAATGAGTCGACCGAAGCGATTAGGGAGGTTGGTCCATGCGCGATTGTTACTCAACACAATACGGTGCGCTGAAGCGCTGACCACCTTGTAGGGCCCAAGAGAGGGCCGCCGCATGAAGTCGGCCCACGAGCACCCGCTAGGGGTGCCGACGTCCTCGACGTCACGAAAGAGCAGATTCCATTCAGCGAAGTGCGACGAGAAGGTAGCCGTGACACTGAGACCGTTGTTCGTCTCGGTCATGGACTTGATGAGGCGGTATCCGTCACTCTGCACGCTCGCCAACGCCTTGGCCTTCAGCCACCACGCCACAAGATCCACTCCGTCGAAGGGGTCTCCATTGCTCCAATGCTGATTGGGGGCGATTGTGTAGACAACGGTTTCAGGCTTCAACGAGACCAGTTCTGCTGACGCAATAGGTCCACCTTCGCCGTAGAGGTTGCCCGACGGACTCGTCAGAAACGCTGACGGTCGAATCAAGTCGAGGAACGCGCCGGTGGTGGGCGTCGCCGCCTTGTCGAGGACAGTACAGCCGTTGAGTGGACCGGGCAAGCTCAAGGTGAGCGTGCGAAGCGGCGCTGACGTTCCCGCGGAAGACGGTACTGACGAGATGAACGCCACCAACGTACCCGCCGCCAGCGCGCAAACAATGAACCAGCGCACGATCCACTCACGTGGGACCATTCGCGTTACTGCAAACGCAGGTCGAGTGTCAAGGTCGCAAAGGTGAACACCAGTGCAACGGCGATCGTAATGCGGTCAAGATTGCGTTCTACGACGGTGGAACCCGCTGCGGCGGCACCCATACTGCCACCCATGAGGTCAGAAATACCACCACCACGTCCCGAGTGCAGGAGGACCAAGAAGATCAGGGCGACCGCCGATACAGCCTCTATAAACACGAATGCCCAGGTGAACATGACAACCTCCGATTAGCGCTTGCCATCGTAGCAGTCGTCGCACGATTGAACGATCGACATGAATGATTCCGCCTTCAAACTGGCGCCACCAACCAAAAATCCGTCCACATTCCCTTCAAGGACCAGTGAGGGGGCGTTGTCCGCATTCACCGAACCCCCATAGAGGACTCGAGCCCCTCCACACGACAAGTGAGCGAGTACGGAACGAATGTGGGCCATCATTGCGCTCACTTCCTCACTCGTCGCGGTTTGTCCGGTACCTATGGCCCAAATGGGTTCATAGGCAATGCTCACGAGCTCGCGAGCCTTCTCATCGAGCCCCTCGAGCGCACTGGCCAATTGAGCTGCGATGTGTGCCTCGTGTTCGTGCGCTTCGCGCACCTCGGCGGCCTCTCCAACGCACAGCACCGCTTGCACGCCCGCGCGGGTCACACTTCGAAGCGTCGCGCTGACCACGTCGTCACTCATTGCGTACATAGCGCGCCGCTCGGAGTGGCCGATAAGGATCCACTTGACGTTGAGACGCTTCAGCATCGACACACTGATCTCACCGGTGTGAGCGCCGTTGTCGTGCGCATTGACGTGCTGGGCCGCGATGTCAACAGGTATGCGTTCGGACTCCACGATCGAGGTGACACTGCGCAGATCCACAAATGGCGGAGCCAGAACCACATCAGTGTGCTCGACAGGCTTGTTCTTCATCAGCACGCCGAGTTGTTGACCGAGATGAAGAGCTTCGACATAGTCGAGGTTCATCTTCCAATTGCCAATGACCAGTGGTCTCTTGTGGTGATTCATCTAGTTCCACGGACTTTCTCGCAACGCACGAATGCCCGGAAGGTCGCCGTGTTCGACGAATTCCAAAGAGGCGCCACCACCGGTGGAGACGAAACTCACCTCGTCTTCGAGTCCATAGGACTGCAACGCCGCCACGGAGTCTCCGCCGCCAATCACCGATACCGCGTTCGACGCGGCCACCGCACGCGCCACGGCTTCGGTGCCAGCGCTCAGCCTGGCGTCTTCAAAGACACCCATAGGTCCATTCCATAGGATCGTCTTCGCGCTCCCAATGGCCTCGATGAACGAGCGAATCGCCCTCGGACCGATGTCGAGCCCCTCAAAGCCGTCGGGAATATTGTCACCGAATTCAATGACGGCTTCATCGCCGCCCTCAGAGCCGAAACGGGCGCCGTCGGCCAGACCGCGCGAATCCTCAGGGATGAGCACATTGCCGTGTTCCAGCAACGCCGCGCACTCCGTGAGATATGACTCATCGAACAGCGACGAGCCGATGGAGCGTCCTTGAGCGGCTTCAAAGGTGTACGCCATGCCGCCGCCGACGATGACCACATCGGCCTTTTGCGCCAGTACCTTGACGAAACCCAGTTTGTCCTTCACCTTGGCCCCACCCACAATGGCCACGAAGGGTCGTGCGGGGTCTTCCAAGAGTGACGCAAGAGTGGAGACCTCTCGCTGGAGGTTAGGACCGGCCGCGCTCGGCACGAGCAGAGGTGGGATCATGATCGATGCGTGCGCACGGTGTGATGCACTGAACGCCTCATTGATGTAGTAGTCGAATCCGGCCACCAAGTGTTCACCGAACGCGCGGTCGTTGGCCTCTTCGCCCGGATTGAACCTCAGATTCTCGAGCAGCTCAACGTCACCACAGAGCTCATTCAAACGGCGGCGCACCGGTGCGACACTGTACGTATCGACAACCTTGCCTTTGGGGCGCCCAAAGTGCGTGCACGCCACGACCTGGGCTCCGCGTTCGAGGAGGTCCTCGAACAGCGGGACCGTCGCTCGAATGCGAAAGTCATCAGTGACCTCGAGTTGACCGTTGACCATTTCAACCGGGGTGTTGAAGTCCACGCGGACGAGTACTCGCTTACCCGCGAGACTCCCCCAACGCTCATACGACGGGAGTGGAAGCGACACGTGGCTACTTTCCGATGTAGTTCGTCAGGTCGACCAAGCGGTTCGAATAACCCCACTCATTGTCATACCAACCAAAGATCTTCACGAGGCTCTGCTCATCGTCGATCCGTTGGACCATGGTCATAGCCGAATCGAACGTGCACGACGCCGGACTACCAACGATGTCTGATGACACGATCGGGTCTTCGGTGTAGACGAGCACTCCTTTCAGCTCACCTTCGGAGGCCGCCTTAA
Organism: Acidobacteriota bacterium; assembly: GCA_019352095.1. Taxonomy (GTDB): domain Bacteria; phylum Actinomycetota; class Acidimicrobiia; order Acidimicrobiales; family RAAP-2; genus RAAP-2. The sequence goes on along the minus strand of JABBNY010000015.1, from coordinate 17,429 downwards.
AAGCGGCGTTAATCTCGGCCACGCTCGTTGAACGCACGATGGCGGTGAAGTCGGTGATGCTGGCGTCAGGAATCGGCACTCGAAGCGACGTGCCGTCGAGGCGACCCTTCATTGACTCGAGCACGAGGCTGGTGGCCCGAGCTGCGCCCGTCGATGACGGAACGATGTTTATCGCAGCCGCGCGTGCGCGACGAAGGTCCGAGTGCGGCAGGTCCAGCAGATTCTGATCGTTCGTATAAGCGTGCACGGTCGTCATGAGACCGGTCTGGACGCCCAGGGCGTCGTCGAGGACCTTCACCATTGGAACAAAACAGTTGGTGGTGCACGACGCGTTGCTCACGACATGGTGCTTCTCGGGGTCGTACGTCTTCTCGTTGACGCCAAAGACGAACGTGGCGTCAACGTCGGACGCCGGTGCCGAGATGATTACCTTCTTCGCTCCAGCGCTCAAGTGCTGGGCGGCTGCCTCACGTGAGGTGAATCGTCCCGTTGACTCTATGACCACGTCGATGTTCATCGCGCCCCACGGCAGCGCCAAGGGGTCGCGCTCGGCCAATACTGTGATCGAGTCGTGACCTACGGTGATGACGCCGTCACTGACCGTCACAGGTAGATCGAGGCGTCCTTGGGTGGAGTCGTACTTCAAGAGATGTGCATTGGTCGCTGGTGACGTCAAGTCATTGACTGCAACCACAACGATTTCAGGATCGTTCAGAGAAGCCCGCAAGAATCCACGCCCGATGCGTCCAAATCCATTAATTGCCACACGTGTCACCACTTGGCTCTCCTCATCTCTTCGCTTCGATCACAACAGTGACGCCATGACCGCCTGCGACAATTTTTGCACATCGTGGACCATGCCATTTCTACCGACCACGTCAGCGACGATGAGTGGGAGTGAACAGGGCTGCTCGGCGAACACCGACGACGTGTCAACCAGCACGGCGTCAGGAACGACCGCGTGTCGCAAGAGCGCGTCGACGTGATCTTGGAGTGTGAAGCCAGCCGTCTCGGGATTCTCTGGTCGAAGGTTCGCGACGTAGATCTTGCGCCCCCGAGTTCCCGCGAGCGCTTGAGTGATACCGGGAACGACACAAGCGGCCAACACGCTCGTAAAGAGTGAACCTGGTCCAATGAGCAATAACTGGGCGTTCTCAATGGCTTCGACCGCCACCGTGGGCGCAGCCGCGTTGGGCGGATCGACACTGATCTTTCGAATGGAGCTCGCTTTGGCGACCGACGTCTGTCCGCGAGTGGGACCTTCTTCAGTGCTGGCCACGAGCACGACGCCCTCACAGCTCGCCGGCACGATGGTGCCCGTCACGCCCATGACTTGGGCTATCGCACGCACGGACTCCTCCAGATTGCCCGTGGCGTCGATGAGCCCCACGAGGAGCAGGTTCCCCACGGCGTGACCAGTCAGCTCGCCCACCGTAAAGCGGTGTTCGAACGACGCCGTGAGCGGGTTCTCCGGATCCGCCAGCGCGCACAGGCATTTACGTAGGTCTCCCACCGCAGCGACGTTGAGCATGGCACGGAGCCGTCCCGTGGAGCCACCGTCGTCGGCTACCGATACCACGCCCGTGACCTCTCGCGATATGAGTCGCAGCGCCCGCAATGAGACCGCGGTGCCGTGGCCCCCACCCACTGCGACCACCTTCATCGTGCGATATCGCGATGAAAGACTGCGTGGCGAATATTGAGACGACGTCGTATCTCCTCTGCGATGGCCACCGACCGATGTCGGCCACCCGTGCAACCAATGGCGATCGACAAATACGACTTCCCCTCTTTGGCGAAGGCCGGGATCTGCCATTCCAGCAACTCCACAACGTCGTGCAAGAAATGCTGCGCCGGTTCTTGATGTAAGACGTAGTCCGAGACGGGTTGGTCGAGCCCCGTCAAGGGACGCAGTTCATCGATCCAATGTGGATTGGGGAGGAATCGACAGTCGAACACCAGGTCCACATCGCGAGGTATGCCGTTCGAATAGCCGAAGGACACGATCGAGACCCGCATCGAGCCCATGGTGCCTGATTCAGTGAAGGTCTCAACAATGCGTGAACGTAGCTGGTTGGGATTGATCGACCCCGTATCGATTACCAGGTCGGCGGCGTCACGGATCGATTGGAGTAGCGCGCGTTCGCCCGAGATCGATTCGGCGAGCGTTGGGGCCGGGAATGGATGGCGGCGCCGGTTGCCTTCGAAGCGGTGGATCAAGACGTCATCGGGGGCGTCGAGGAAAAGAATCTTGGCTTGATCATGCTTGTGTTGGAGCTCGCGCTCGACGGCGAGCAGGGCGTCGGGTTGGACGCGCCCGGAGCGACCAACGATGAAGGCCACTCCCACGTAGTCAAGCGCGCCTGAGGTGGCGAGCTCGCTCACGCGCGCAATCAGCTCGAGAGGCAGATTGTCGATGACGAACCACCCGAGGTCCTCCAAGGCGGCCGAGACCGTTGAGCGACCAGCGCCGGACATCCCCGTTACGAGAAGGACCTCACTCATCGTCGACACTCCCCTTGGTCGGTCTGGGCTCTCTCGGGGCCCGTAGATGATCGTAGAGGCTCCGAGCGATCGTCTCGGGCAACCACGTCAATGCGTCGAGGTCGTCCAGCGAAGCGCCCCGGAGTGCTTCAAGGGACCCGAAGTGCTCAATGAGCTGCTCACGTCGTGCCGGCCCGAGACCCTTCACCCCCTGGAGTGTCGACGCCACCATGGACTTGGCCCGCTTGGAGCGATGGAACGTGATCGCGAAGCGATGAGCCTCATCGCGAATACGTTGGACGAGATAGAGGCTCTCGGATCCGCGCTCGAGCGCGACGGGTGTAGAACTCCCAGGACGATAGAGCAATTCCTCGCGCTTTGCGAGCGCCACGAACTCCACGTCGTTGAGTCCGAGCGACTCCGCGGCCTTTTGGGCCGCGTGCAGTTGTGCCAGCCCCCCGTCGATGATGATCAGGTCGGCCCGGCGGAACTTGGAACCAGCCTGCTCATCTCTCCAATACGCGAGTCGGCGCCGAACCACCTCTTGCATGGCTCCGACATCATCATTGCCGAAGACCTCTTTCACGTTGAAGTGTCGGTATTCGCTCTTTTTCGCGATGGCATCCTCGAAGACCACCATCGAGCCGACGTAATTGGTGCCTTGGAGATGGCTCATGTCGAAGCATTCGAGTCGAAACGGGGGCTGGGCCAGGTGCAGCGCCTCACCGAGTTCCTGCAACGCTCGCGAGCGAACGTTGTGGTCGCTCTCGCGTCGCAATGAATCGCGACCAATGACCGCGGTGGCGTCATTCACCGCCAGCTCGAGCACCCGTCGACGTCGACCACGTTGCGGTGCGACCACGTCCACGGTCCTAGCGCTCATCTCGTGCAGGTAGTACCTCGACAAGGGCGTCACGAAATGATCGTCGCCGACGACGATGACCGGCGGTACCGCGTCTGGTTCGGGGTACAGGTCAGGTAGCAGACCTTCAATGATCTCGGCCGCATCCTCGTCCATTGACCGGTCGATCAGGTGCACGGTCCGCGCAATGATCCGGCCGTGTCGCACGGAGAACCTCACCACCGCGGCGCGTCCTCCGGCGAAGTCCACTGCGATCACGTCGAGATTCGAATGGTCGTCGAGCACGACGTTCTGCGCGCTCGCCGCGCGCTCGAGCGCGGCGAGCGCGTCACGAGCCTTCGCGGCGGCCTCGTAGTGCTTCAGTCCCGACGCCTCATTCATGCGACGTTCGAGCACGGTGCGCAATTGACGCATGTCCCCTTCAAAGAAGCGTGACCAGGACTGGACCAATTCTTGATAACTCGCAGCGTCGATGTTCTTGACGCATGGTCCCGAGCACTTGCCGATGTCGAAGAGCAAGCAAGGTCGACCGATCCGCTCCTGGTAGTTGAACTTGTGGCGGGTGCACGAACGAAGGGGAAACGCTTGGAGCAGTTCATCGATGGTCACCCGCAGTGCCCGCACATCGGCAAAGGGGCCGAAATAGCGCACGCCCTTGACGTGTCGACTCCGCGTGATCACCGGCGCGGGGAAGTCAGCGCGCATGTCAAGGGCGACATAGGGAAAACTCTTGTCGTCCTTCAGGCGCATGTTGTATCGCGGTTGGTTCTGCTTGATGAGCTCGTTTTCGAGCACCAGCGCATCGAGTTCGCTCGGCGTGATGATCCACTCGACCGAGGTGGCCTCGGCCATCATCGCTTGGGTCTTCAACGTCAAGGCTTCCGACTTCTGGAAATAGCTCCCGAGCCGTTGCTGGAGCGATAACGCCTTACCCACGTAGATGATCGTGTTGTGGGCGTTTCGAAACAAGTAGCAGCCGCTCTGGCGAGGTATGCCCGCGGGCTTGTCAAACACTACAAACCGCCGTGCGCGCTCAGCACTTCTGCCAGTACACCGCCCGTGGCGGTGTCGAGGGTAGCAATATGCTCGGGTGTTCCTTCGCCTACGATCAATCCCCCGCGGCGTCCCCCCTCAGGCCCCAGGTCGATGACCCAATCCGCCGTCTTTACGACGTCCAGGTTGTGTTCGATCACGAGAACAGTGTTGCCCTGATCCACCAAGCGGTGCAGTACGTGCAGCAGACGATTGACATCTTCGAAGTGTAGGCCGGTCGTTGGTTCATCGAGTACGTACAACGTGTGACCAGTAGGGCGACGTGCCAGTTCCGTCGCCAATTTCACGCGTTGCGCCTCTCCACCGGACAAGGTCGGTGCCGGCTGGCCCAAGCGCACGTAACCGAGGCCAACATCAGACAGGCTCTGTATGTTTCGCAGTATCGACGGTTGGCGTTCGAAGAATTCAAGGGCTTCGGCGATAGGCATGTTCAAGACGTCACTGATCGACTTTCCGCGATACTTGATCTCCAGGGTCTCCCGGTTGTAGCGCGCGCCGTCACACGTCTCACAATTGACGTAGACATCGGGCAGAAAGTGCATCTCGATCTTGATGGTGCCATCACCCGCGCACACCTCGCATCGGCCGCCCTTCACGTTGAACGAGAACCGACCCTGCTGGTAACCGCGGATCTTGGCCTCTTGTGTCTCGGCGAAGAGCTTTCTGATCTTGTCAAAGACGCCCGTGTAGGTCGCCGGGTTCGATCGAGGTGTACGGCCAATGGGCTGCTGGTCGACTGCCACGACCTTGTCGATGTTCTTGACCCCAACGATGGTGTCGTGTTCGGCAACGTGGGTCTTCGCCCGATTGATCTGACGCTCGAGTGAACTCAAGAGGATCGAATTGATGAGCGTCGACTTACCCGAGCCCGAGACACCGGTCACTGCGGTGAAGGTGCCCAGCGGAATAGAAACTGTCACGTCGCGCAAGTTGTTCGCTCGCGCGCCTTTGACGGTCAACTTCTTGCCGTCACCGCTTCGTCGCGTGCTCGGCACGGCGATCGACCGCGCACCTGATAGGTACTGGCCAGTGAGCGAGCGCGTGTTCTCCAGCAACTCCTTGTAGGTTCCCGCGTGCACAACCTCGCCACCGAACTCACCCGCGCCGGGCCCGATGTCCACGATGAAGTCGGCCAAGCGAATCGTCTCTTCATCGTGTTCGACGACGATCACTGAATTCCCGAGGTCGCGCAGTCGTTCCAGCGTGGCTATCAGACGACGGTTGTCGCGCTGATGAAGCCCGATCGAGGGTTCATCCAACACGTAAAGAACGCCCACGAGATAGCTACCGATCTGGCTGGCGAGTCGAATACGCTGCGCTTCGCCGCCCGACAGCGTCGCTGATGCACGACTCAGGGTCAGATAATCAAGTCCCACGTCCATGAGGAATGTCAATCGAGCCAAGATCTCTTTAATGACCTGTCGTGCGATCGTCGCCTCTCGTTTGGTGAGTTTGAGCGTGTTGAAGAACGCGATCGCCTCGTCGATGGTCATGGAGTTGACGTCAGCGATGTTGTGGGCGTGCACCTTGACCGCGAGGACCTCTGGTTTGAGGCGCTGACCCGAACATGCGGTGCACTCAACTTCACGCATGTACTGCTCGGCTTGTTCTCGCGACCAGTCACCGTCAGCCTCGCTGCGCTTTCGCTCCAGCCAGTCCACGATGCCGTTGTACGAAGTCTCGTAGCTGCGAACCTTGCCGTAGCGGTTTCGGTATTTCACGGGTACTGATTTACGTTCTACTCCGTAGAGGACAAGTTTTCGATCCTTCGCCCGCAACTTGTTCCAGGGCGTGTCGAGGGAGAATCCACCCATGTCCGCGATTCCCGCGATGAGCCGCTCGAAGTATTTGAAACGTTGGCCCGACCATGGCGCCAAAGCCCCCTCACTGAGTGAGAGCTGTTGGTCGGGCACCACCAATTCGGGGTCCACCTCGAAGCGCGTACCGAGTCCCGTGCAGGTTGGGCACGCTCCATAGGGTGAGTTGAATGAGAAATCGCGCGGCGCCAACTCGGTGAAACTGATCCCGCAGTGGCTGCAGGCCATCTTCTCGGAGAACTTCACCAGCTCTTCGCTGTCGACGAAATAGAACGACACCAGGCCCTTGGTCAATTTGAGGGCGGTCTCCACGGACTCAGTCAAACGCTGGCGACTGGTCTTCTTCACTGACAACCGGTCCAGCACCACGTCGATCGTGTGTTGTTCGTAACGCGCCAACTCCAGAGTCTCACGCTCTGTGAGTTCAAGCACGGAGCCATCAACTCGCACGCGAGAGAAACCTTGGGCGGCGAGGTCGTTCAACAAGGTGCTGTACTCGCCTTTTCGCCCCTCGACAACGGTCGCGAGCACGAGGAACCGCTCGCCTTCTTCGCGCTCGAGTATGAGATCCACGATCTGTTGGGGGGTCTGTCGTGTGACCAGGCGCCCGCATTTGTGGCAGTGTGGCACGCCGATCCTCGCGAACAGTAGTCGCAAGTAGTCGTGAATTTCAGTGATCGTGCCCACCGTCGAACGCGGATTACGTGAAGCCGTCTTTTGATCGATCGAGATCGCGGGCGACAGTCCCTCTATGAATTCGACATCGGGCTTGTCCATCTGCCCGAGAAACTGGCGTGCGTACGCCGAAAGACTTTCCACGTAGCGCCGCTGTCCCTCGGCGTAGATAGTGTCAAAGGCCAGCGAAGACTTGCCCGAGCCCGAGAGACCGGTGAAAACGACCAACTTGTCTCGAGGGATCTCGACCGACAAATCCTTGAGATTGTGCACACGTGCGCCTTGCACGCGAATGGACTTTGTCATAGCGCGAATCTACCGGTTACGCATCAACGTTCAGCCCGTCGATGTCGTCGTTGAGCCCCTGGCGTTGGAGCGTGTGCAGGTAATCACGTAAGGCAGTGGCCTCTTCGAATCGCAGCTCCTTCGCCGCGAGCAACATCTCGCGCTCGACGCGGGCGAGCTCCAGGCTCAAATCATCGGGCAGCGCACCCTCGAGCGACGTAACACCGTGAGACTTGTTGGTGGGTTCCGGCGCAGACTGACTGCGCAGTCGACCCAAGATGTCGGCCACGTTCTTCATCACGGACTTCGGCTCGATTCCGTGCTCTTTGTTATAGGCAATCTGCACCATTCGACGCCGTTCGGTGAGCGATATCGCCTCGCGCATTGAATCGGTCATGCGGTCTGCGTAGAGCACGGCTTCGCCATTCGAGTTGCGCGCCGCTCGACCGATTGTCTGTATCAGCGCACTTCGCGAACGCAAGAATCCCTCTTTGTCCGCGTCGAGAATGGCCACCAGGGAGACCTCTGGCAAGTCGAGTCCCTCGCGCAAGAGGTTGATGCCGACCAGAATGTCGAACTCTCCTAGGCGAAGAGAGCGCAGTATCTCGATGCGCTGAATGGTGTCGATGTCGCTGTGTAGGTACTGAACGCGGTACCCCGCCTTGGCGAGAAAGTTCGTGAGGTCTTCGGCCATCCGTTTGGTGAGCGTTGTGATCAAGGCACGTTCGTGACGCTCCAGCGTGGCGTCGATTCGAGCGCGCAGGTCATCAATCTGGTTCTTGGTCGGCACGACACTCACCACCGGGTCGATGAGCCCGGTCGGGCGAATCACCTGCTCGGCGATCTGGTCGCTGTGTTCGAGCTCATAGGGACCGGGCGTTGCAGAGACGAACACCATTTGTGGCACGAGTTCCATGAACTCATCGAAGTTGAGGGGGCGGTTGTCAAGCGCACTTGGCAAACGAAAACCGTGTTCGACGAGCGTCAACTTACGTGACCTGTCCCCGGCATACTGTCCGCGCACCTGGGGTACCGCCACGTGCGATTCATCGATCACCACCAGGAAATCCTCGGGAAAGTAGTCGAGCAACGTGTAGGGACGTTCGCCTGGCTTCCTCCCGTCGAGATGCGCCGAATAGTTCTCGATCCCCGCGCAGATCCCCGTTTGCTCCAGCATCTCGAGGTCATGTTCGGTGCGCGATCGCAGGCGCTGGGCCTCGAGCAATTTCCCTTCAGCCTGGAATCTGCTCAATTGTTCGCGCAGCTCCTCTTCGATGGTCCCGCATGCCCTATGCAGTGTCTCAGTGCTCGTGGCGTAGTGCGACGCGGCGAACAAGGTGAATTCATTCACGCGCCCGCGACTCTCCTGGGTCACGGGGTTGAAAAACGAGATCTCTTCCACTTCGTCGCCGAAGAACGACACCCGAACTGCTTCACTGCTGTAGGCGGGCTGGATCTCCAGGGTGTCGCCCTTCATGCGGAACATTCCCCGCTCCAGCACCAGTTCATTACGGCTGTACTGCATCTCAATCAAACGCCGTAGCAGCGTTCTCTGGTCAAAACTGGCACCCACCTCAATTTGCAGCATCCGTTCGCGATATTCAATGGGCGATCCAAGGCCGTAGATGCACGACACCGACGCCACAACGATCGTGTCACGATGCGTCAGAAGTGACGATGTCGCGGCATGACGCAAACGATCGATCTCTTCGTTGACCGAACTGTCCTTCTCAATGAAGGTATCGGTGCGCGGTATGTACGCCTCGGGCTGGTAATAGTCGTAGTACGAGACGAAGAACTCGACGCGATTATTGGGCAGCATCTCCTTGAGCTCAGACGCCAACTGAGCAGCGAGGGACTTGTTGGGCTCAAGTATCAAGGTGGGGCGTTGCACCCGTTCGACCAGCCAGGCAATCGTGGCGGTCTTTCCACTCCCAGTAATTCCTTCGAGGGTCTGAAATCGAAGGCCATCCTGCACGCCTTGGGCCAACGTGGCGATTGCTCTGGGTTGGTCGCCCGATGGACTGAAAGGTGACTCGACGACGAAACTATTCATCGACGACCCCGCTTTGCCGCAATTGTTCCTCGAGTTTCACGTGCAGCGCGTCAATCGTGCCGTCGTTCCAGATCACGTGGTCGACGATGGCCGCACGCTCGTCGTTGGACATCTGACTCGCGAGTCGAGCGCGTGCGTCGTCCTCGTTCATCCCTCGCAACTGCAACAATCGAGAAAGTGCGACGTCCGCGGATGCCTGTACCGACCAGACTTCATCAAGGCCAAAAGCGGTCCGATGCTCGCTTCGAAAGAGTGGCAGTGCGATGAAGACCACGTTCGCACTCGCGAGCTCGAGGGCACGCAGGATCTCCAGGCCGATCTGGACGTGGGTGATGCTGTTCAGGCGACGAAGCGCCACGGGGTCGGCGAAGACCACCTGGGCGAGAAACTCACGATCTATGGCGCCGTCCCCCTGCAGGACGGCGTCGCCGAATGCGTCTCGAAGGGCACGCCACGCCGGTTGGCCCGGCTCGACCACCTTTCGAGCAACCTCGTCTGCGTCAATCACGCCGTAGCCGAGCCGAGCAAGATAATCAGTCGCCTCGCTCTTACCGGCACCGATACCACCCGCAATGGCAATACGTTTCATGCTTCCACGGTAGCCACGCCCTGTGACAGCAACGCCGTGACCCGGGGTGACGCCTTCGGGCGCGACGGTTGGCTATTGTCCTAGGAAGTCTTAGGGGGGAAGTGTGATCAGATACGTCATTCGACGCATACTGATGTTGATCGGCATTGTCTTCATCATCTCAGTGGGCAGTTTCTACTTGATTCACCTCTTACCGGGGAACATCACCACCATCATCGAAGGCCCCGGGGCCAGCCCCGCCAACCAAGCCAAGCTCTACAAGTTGTTAGGTCTCGACCGTCCGATCTACGAGCAGTACTTCGTCTGGCTCGGAAACGTGCTGCACGGAAATCTCGGCACGTCATTCATCTCCCAAGAATCCGTGGCGTCAACGATCCGTGCAGCCCTGCCGATTGACCTGGAGATGATCTTCATAAGTCAAATACTTGCGTTCGCCACAGCGATTCCAATGGCGATGCGCTCAGCGCGCAAGCCCGACGGAATCGTCGATCGAATCTTTGGCGCCGGTAGCTTCACGTTGCTGTCGGTGCCGCCATTCATCGTCATCATCCTTCTCGTGCTCTTCATCTCGATCAAACTCGGCATCCCCCATACCGGCGTTTCTACCTACGTCTCGTTCAGTAGCGATTGGATCGCGAATCTCGAGAGTATGGCCTTGCCGTCGATCACACTCGCCATTGGTAGTTTCGTCGTGTACTTTCGCGTCCTTCGCAGTGACCTCATCGCAACACTGCAGGAGGAATTCATCACGATGGCCCGCTCCAAGGGTATAAGTCAACGCCGCATCATGTGGCGCCACGCCTTTCGCCCCTCGTCGGTGGCCCTGCTCGGTGCCGCCGGTGTCAACATCGGAGGACTGTTGGCGGGTGGCTTCGTCGTGCAGTTTCTGCTCGCTATTCCGGGCCTCGGTTACACGCTTATCGCCGCGATCAACCAAAACGACTACCTGCTCGTGCAGGGAATCGTCTTCGTGGTATCAGTCGGTGTCGTGCTCATCAACTTCATCTTTGACTTCATCATCAATATCGTCGACCCGAGGATTAGTCGTGAGTAACGTCATCATTCCAGAAGAACAGGCATCTATCGTCGAACGACCGGAGAAGAAGGCGCCACTCGGTCCCCTCTTTTGGCTATGTGTCGGCTGGATCGCGCTCAATTTCCTTGGTGCCATTTTCGCCAACGTGTTGCCCTTGCAGAATCCTCTCTATCAGGATTACTCGAGCATCAACGTCGGCCCCTCCTTGCACCACCTCTTTGGCACCGACGACATCGGGCGAGACATCTTCTCGCGCATCGTCTATGGGTCGCGGGTGTCGATTGCGGTGGGGTTTGGGGCAATGCTGATTGGCTTTGGTATCGGTACACCCCTCGGCATGCTTGCGGCGTATCGACGAGGACGCTTCGACACGATCATGACCAGTTTCATGTACATCTTGCTCGCGTTTCCCGCAATCATTGCGACCATCGCCGTCTTGTCCTTTTGGACACCGCGCTCGTTGCTCAAGATCATCATCGTGATCGGCTTCGCGTCGGTGCCACTGGTCTATCGCGTCATTCGAACCGCCACTCTCGCGGTGTCGACCAAGGACTACATCGTCGCGGCCAAAGTTCAAGGGGCCACGGACCGGCGAATCCTTCTAAAGGAGTTGTTGCCGAACATCGCTCCGATCGGCGTCTCGTTCCTGCTCATTGGCGTCGCTACGGTCATTGCGCTCGAAGGCACCCTCGCCTTCTTGGGCCTCTCGGTCTCACCCCCAACGCCGTCGTGGGGCAACATGATCAATGAAAGCCGTACGGTGCTTCAGGTCAACCCCTGGCTCGCTATCTTCCCGTCACTGGCGTTGTGCCTCTTTCTCTTGAGCCTCAACTTCATCGGTGATCGACTTCGCAACCACTTCGACGTGGCTGAGGTGAAACTATGAGTAACGCACCACACGAGCTTCTGGTCGTCGATGATCTCTCTACGACCTTCACAACCATGGGCGGACCGCTGCCCGCCGTGGCGAACGTCTCGTTCACCCTCGCGCGCAATGAGACCATTGGCATTGTCGGTGAATCCGGCTCCGGCAAGACGGTCCTTTCGCGCACGATCATGGGCCTGCAGCCAAGAAGCAACGTCACCGTCACCGGTTCGGTGCTCTTGAACGGAAACCAGATGGTCGGCGCGTCCGAGGCGGCCAAACGAGCCCTGTGGGGCAAGGAGGTCGCGATGGTCTTTCAAGACCCCATGACCTCGCTCAACCCGGTCATGCGCGTGGGCAAGCAGATCGACGAGTCACTGCGGGTGCGACTTGGGATGAACAAGCACGATGCCAAGGCTCGTGCCATTGAACTGTTCGAACTCGTGGGAATACCCTCACCCGCACAGCGCTACATGGCCTACCCGGGACAACTCTCGGGTGGCATGCGCCAAAGGGTTGTGATCGCCATAGCTCTGGCGGGGTCACCCAATCTGCTCATGGCTGACGAGCCAACAACGGGTCTGGACGTCACGATACAAGCCCAGATCCTCAACCTGCTTGACGATCTGAAGGAACGTCTCGAGATGTCGGTGGTCCTGGTGACCCACGACCTGGGCGTCGTCGCCACTCGGACCTCGCGCATTGTGGTGATGTACGCGGGTCGAATCGTAGAGTCTGGATCCACCCGCGACGTCTTCAACCACCATCGCATGCCGTACACGCGTGCGCTGCTCGACAGTTCCCCGAAGGTGTCAAACGCCTCACACACCCGTTTGGTGACCATTCCGGGACGTCCACCGAACCTCTTGAAGCTGACGGCCGGGTGCAGCTTCGCGCCACGCTGCACCTTCGCGACCGACAAATGTCACACGGAACGGCCCGAACTCCAGGCCGCCGATGAGCCGGAGCACGCCTTCGCGTGCTGGAACCCTCTACCAACGAATACGGAGCGCGGATCATGAGCGAGACTCGTCAACCACTCTTGTCGGTACGCGATTTGAAGGTCACCTTCGGCAAAGGACGTCACGCCGTCAGTGCAGTTGCCGGGGTCAGTTTCGATATTTATCCCGGCGAGACGCTCGGCCTGGTGGGCGAATCGGGCTGTGGCAAATCAACCACCGGCAAAGCGCTGATGCGCATTATCGAACCCTCAAGTGGCTCGATTGAACTTGAAGGTTCGAGTCTCATCAGCAAACGGGGCAAGGCCCTTCGTAATTTTCGCACACATATGCAGATGATCTTCCAAGACCCGATCAGCTCACTGAACCCGCGCCGACGGGTGAAGGACATCGTGGCCGAGCCCCTGGACTGTTGGAAGACCGTGACCGGCAACGAACGCGATGTACTCGTCAGCGACCTGTTGAGCAAGGTCGGCATCGATCCCAGGGTGTACGGCAACAGGTACGCGCGTCAGTTCTCGGGCGGCCAGTGCCAACGAATCTCGATCGCACGGTCGCTCGCCATGCGACCCAAACTGCTCATCTGCGACGAGATGGTGTCCGCACTCGATGTCTCCGTGCAGGCACAAATCCTCAATCTCCTTGAGGACCTGAAGGGCGAATACGGTCTGACCCTCTTGTTCATCGCGCACGATCTGGCGGTCGTGAAGAACGTAAGTGATCGTGTGGCGGTCATGTACCTGGGCAAGATCTGTGAGATCGGACCATCGGACGCGCTCTACGACTCGCCGGCACACCCGTACACGAAATTCCTTCTTGGCGCGGCACTCGACGCCGACCCCGACTCACCAATGCACAATCAGGTGCTCGAGGGCGAGCCGCCGAGTCCCCTCAACCCACCGAGTGGGTGCCGTTTTCGCACCAGGTGCCCGAACGCTACTGAGAAGTGCGCCAGCGAGGAACCCCAGCCCCAGGAACTGGCACCGGGGCACCTGGTCTCGTGTCACTTCCCACTCACCATACAAAGAAAGTAGCCCGCCACCAGGCCACACGGGCCTAGCAACGGGCTACTTTCTTACAGCCTGTCGTTACTCAGCGACCGGCTCGCCAGTGGCATCGCTTGGCACTTCGGCGCTCTCGTCTTCGACGCCCTTCACCGCGACCTCGCTCGCGTATTCAGCCCACGCAGCCTGTGCTTCGGTCTCGGGCGTGAACTCGCCATATTCGATGCCCCCGATGTAGTTCCCTTCGGTGTCGTAGGCGTGTGAACCAAAGGCCTCTCGGTACTCTTCGGATACTTCGCCACCCTCGGCGGCCTGCTTGATTGACAAGCTGATGCGTCGACGTGCGGTGTCGAGTTCGATGATCTTGACCCACAGTTCCTCACCCGCGGTGACGACCTGATCGGGCGACTCAACGTGGTGCGCAGCCATCTCAGAGATGTGCACCAGTCCTTCGATACCCTCGCCAACCTGCACGAATGCACCGAAGGGCACCATCTTGGTCACGCGGCCATAGACCAACTGGTCGACTGCGTGGCTGTCGGCAAAGACCTGCCACGGATCGGACTGGGTGGCCTTGAGCGAGAGGGAGATCCGTTCCTTGGAGAAGTCAACATCGAGCACCTCGACATCCACTTCGTCGCCAACGGCCACGACTTGGCTCGGGTGGTCAATGTGCTTCCAACTGAGCTCGGAGACGTGGATGAGTCCGTCCATGCCGCCCAGGTCCACGAAGGCACCGAAGTTGACCACCGAGGAGATGACGCCGTGACGACGTTCGCCGGGCTTGAGATTGTTGAGGAAGTCGCCGCGCTGCTCCTTCTGGGTCTCTTCGAGCCACGCGCGGCGAGACAACACCACGTTGTTTCGGTTGCGGTCGAGTTCGATGATCTTGGCCTCGACGGTTTTGCCGATGTAGGGCTGGAGCTCGCGCACGCGTCGCAGTTCAACGAGTGACGCGGGCAAGAAGCCGCGAAGGCCAATGTCGACAATGAGTCCACCCTTGACGACCTCGATGACAACACCCTTGACGACCTCGTCGCGGTTCTTCAATTCTTCGATGTTGCTCCACGCCTTCTCGTACTGCGCGCGCTTCTTCGAAAGGACGAGACGTCCCTCCTTGTCTTCTTTTTGCAGGACGAGGCATTCAACCCGCTCGCCCATCGAAACGATCTCTGAGGGATCGACGTCGTTGCGGATTGAAAGCTCGCGTGAAGGGATGACACCCTCTGACTTGAACCCGATATCGAGCAGGACCTCGTCGTGGTCGATCTTCACGACGGTACCGGTGACCAGGTCACCGTCTTCGAATTCGAGCACACTGTCGCCGACCAGCAGCGTCAGGTCGGCGCCGACCATGTTGTCTTCGGTGATCACGCGGGGGATGTAATTGCCCTCAGCGTCAAATGTGCCCATTTGTTGGGAGGAGAGGAGGCTCGTGCCGTCCGACATAGGTACTACTTTCATGCGACCACACCGGGGTCATCTAGGCAATAAGGGATCGGGTCTCCGGTGCAAACCCAGGTAATGACCCTATCACCCGGCCCTTCAACCCTTGGCGGCCGCCCAGTTCTCGCCCCAGTGAAGCGAGACTTCGAGAGGAACACTCAGCTGGGCCGCGTTCGTCAACGCGTCCATGATCACCCCGGTGACTCGGTCCTTTTCGGCTACTGGCGCTTCGACCAGGACCTCATCATGGACTTGGAGTATGAGCCGCGCATCGAGCTTCTCGGCGAGCAACTGGTGATCGAGCCGTACGAGGGCTGATTTGAAGATGTCGGCAGCCAGTCCCTGGATGCCGGCGTTCATGGCTTGGCGCTCGGCTGCCTGTCGCTGGGGACCAACGGCGGTGGCGAGGTCTGGAAAGGGTCTGATGCGCCCAAATTCAGTGCGCGAATAGCCTTGTGCGCGGATCTCCTTGATGGTGCTGTCCATATAGGCGCGCAGACTCGGGAATCCGGCGAAGTACTTGTCCATGATCTCCTTGGCGGAGCTGACCGGCACACCGAGACGCTGGCTCAACCCGTAGGCCTCCATGCCGTACGCGAGACCGTACGAGACCGCTTTGGCCTGTTCTCGTTGCTCGTGACTCACCTCGTCAGACGGCACCGCGAACACCGAGGCGGCAATGGTGCGATGGACGTCCTCGTTCGAGGCGAACGCTGCGAGCAGGCCAGAGTCCTGGGACAGGTGCGCCAAAATCCTCAGTTCGATCTGGTTGTAGTCAGCGACCGCGAGCATCCAGCCCTCGCTCGGCACGAAGGCGTAACGCAACCGTCGCCCCTCGTGACTACGTACGGGAATGTTGTGCAGATTGGGGTTCTCCGAGGAAAGCCGTCCGGTTCGCGCAACGGTCTGATTGAACAGAGCGTGGATTCGACCATCACCCGCCACCGCGTCAATCAGTGGCGTGCCGTAGGTGCTGCGAAGCTTTTCGACTTCACGGTAGCGAAGGATCAAGGACACGATCTTGTGTTCATCCTGAATAGCCTCAAGACTTGACGCGTCGGTGGAGAATCCCGATTTGATCTTTTTCACCGGCGTCAGCCCAAGTTCTTCAAAGAGCACATTCTGGAGTTGTTGAGGCGAGTTGACCTTGAACTCATGTCCCGCGACCTTCTGAATCTGTGCGTCGAGGCTTCGCGCTTCCTTCGCGAACTCGTCGGCGATCTCGCGCAACATCGTGACATCGACGCGGATGCCTCGCGCCTCCATGCGACCGAGCACCGCCACCAGCGGTAGTTCCACCTGTTCATAGACGAAGGTCAATTCCCATCGCGCAATCTCAGCGCGCAAGACTTCTCTCAGACGCGCCGCGAGTTGGACATCGCGCACGAGCGTCTCATCATCGCTGGTGGAGTCGAAAAGCGAAGGTGACGTCGGACCAATCGACTCACCGAGGAACCGGCGCACCACCTCGGCGAATCCGTAGTGACCGCTCGTGGCATCAACGAGGAACGCCATGATCGTTGTGTCATCCTCGGGATCGACGAGGTGACGACCGTGTTCGGCGGCGTGGCGGTACAACTCTTTTAGATCGTGCCCGCAGAACGTCGCGCCAGCTGCGACGTCAAAGAACTCTTCCTCGGAGCCGAGCGCTACCTGATTGCGCTCGGGGTCAAAGGCGGCCACCCGTCCATGGCCGTACGCCACCACCAGCGAGCTCGCGCCGCCAACCAGCGCGCTCAAAGACGCCTCACGCTTCGCTTCTGGCGTAGGGGTCACGGTGTCTGGCGTGGTAACCGGAGAGTCCTCACCCCCGGCCCCCGCGCCGAGGCGACCTTCGTCCATCAGCTTCTCGAATCGCGCCTTCATGGTGTCCATCTCAAATCGCTCGAAGAACGCTGAGACCTCACCACGGTGCCAGCCCCCGAGGGTGATGTCGTGCAGGGTGAAGTCGAGTGGCACGTCACGAACGAGCTGCATCACCTTCTCGTTGTTGCGCGCGCGCTGTTCGTAGAGTGCAAGGTTCTCTCGAAGCTTCGGCGTCAATGAATCCAGGTGTTGGTAGAGGTCATCCATGTCGCGGTACTGCGCGAACAGTTTCGCCGCGGTCTTCTCTCCGACACCGGGCACGCCCGGCAGGTTGTCCGATGCGTCCCCACGCAGAGCAGCAAGCAACTGATATCGCTTGGGCTCGATGCCGCAGCGCTCGAAAATACCGGCCTCGTCGTAGAGCGAGTAATCCGACACGCCTCGTCGGTTGTAGAGCACCTTCACGTACGGGTCCTCGACCAACTGGAAGGT